>JBDTMM010000001.1:0-24841 GCA_039934275.1 Flavitalea sp.
GTTTTGAGTTAAAAGGATATGGGCGATGCAGTTAAAGGATAGTGTTTTCGGTTAATGGTTGCCGTTAGGTTTTAATAATTATGGCATTGATTTTTAATTTCTCAAACCTCACACTAGATATTTCTGTTAGGCGCTTTATATTTCTTCCTTCATGAATCGCTTTTTCAGTCTTGCCATTGATTTAAGTACAGGAGAGTATGTATGGACAGTTCCCGCAGGCAATGACGAAAAACTTCAGAAAAAAGGCGACCTTCCTACAGGTTCAAGTGGTTCTCCCGGACCGATAGTTACGGCAGGAGGATTGGTTTTTCTTGGAGGCTCAAGCGATAAAAAGCTATCGGCCTACGATAAAGACAGCGGAAAATTACTTTGGGAATATGCCTTGCCATCCTTTGCGTCTTCGTCACCGTCTTCGTTTATGAGCAATGGAAAACAGTATATCGCTGTATCGGTTGGCGGCGACAAGGAATCATACGCCGGGCGCATAATGGTGTTTGCATTGCCAGATTAAACGATTAAAATATAACGATGAAAAATCAGCGCAACTATTTAACTTCGGCGTCCATTTTGTTTTCGTATTGGTGCGCTGTCATTCCGCTTACTTCCTGCGCCCAGGAACCCAAAGAGAAGGAATTATATAAGGCCTCTATTTTCACTCCGGTAAATAGTTTTTTAAGTGATGTGGAAGGTCCCGCGGTGGATAAAGAAGGTAATCTTTATGCGGTAAATTTCGAAAAGAAGGGAACAATTGGAAAAATTTCAGATTCGGGTACTACGGTTATTTATGTAACCTTGCCCGAAGGAAGTGTTGGTAACGGGATAAGATTTGACAGTCATGGTAACATGTTCATTGCTGATTACACCGGTCACAATGTTATAAAAGTAGAACCAAAATCAAAAGTGATTTCTGTTCTGGCACACGAACCGACAATGCATCAGCCCAATGACCTGGCAATTGACAGTAAGGATAGAATATATGCAAGTGACCCTGACTTCAAAAACAATACAGGAAGAATCTGGAGAGTTGACCCAGATGGAAAAGTAACATTGCTCGACAGCACAAAAGACGGATCGGCAAATGGGCTTGAAGTTAGTCCTGATGAAAAAATACTATATGTAAACGGTGGAAAAACTATTTGGGCGTATGATTTAAAAGACGGGAAGATCGGTAACCAGAGGGTATTAATAAAATTTTCTGATTTTGGCGTGGATGGAATGCGATGTGACGTCAAAGGAAATATTTACATCGCAAGATTTGGAAAAGGGGTGGTGGCAAAAATATCTCCCCACGGGCAGATATTAAAAGAAGTTGTTTTATCAGGAAAACAATCGACCAATGTTGCATTTGGTGGTACAGACGGGCGCACTGTTTTTGTAACGCTGATGGACAAGGGAAACCTTGAAACCTTCAGGGTTGATGAGCCGGGGCGTGAATGGGAAATGCAACATGGTAAATAATTCAATCAGCGTTTTATCGGGGTCCTGAATAGAAAAGAATTACTTTCAGGGGCTATTTAATATATAGAAATCAGTTTTTTATTCATCATTAAAATAAAGTTTATGCAACAACAACGCAGATCCGCTTTAAAGAAATTACTGGCATCCGTAGCAGGCCTTACTGGTTTTGGCGTAGCAGCTAAAGCAATGGGTGGCGCAACTTCTTCTTCACCAAAATTGGAAAAGGAAGTGCAGAGCATCGTTTACGACCAGGAAGTTCCTTTGTACTCAGGTTCTACGAAATTCAACGGGCTTATTTTCATATCTGGTAAAGGCGCACATTTTCCCGGGGATATCACTTCACATACCGATCGCGTGTTAAAAGATTTGGAAGAAGAATTGAAAAAAGCAGGTTCCTCTATGGATAAGGTGCTGAAGGTAAATGTTTACCTGAATGACATCGCAGATTTCAAAGGAATGAACGAAGTGTACAAGGGAAAGTTCGGTAAAAATCCTCCGGTACGTACAACTGTTGCCGTTTCAAAAGGTGGTTTACCCGGAGATTCACTTGTAGAAATCGATTGTATAGCAATGGCTAATTAGTCGCTGCACGGTATCATAATCCTATCATTCATCAAACAACTCATCAATGAAACGCAGAGACATTTTAAAAGGATTTTCCCTTTTACCGATTAGCGGGGTCATTGGCGGTAGTGTTCTTCCATTAACATCGAAGGCATCTCCATCACCAAAGCTTACACGCAACGTCTTCAAGGAACTGGGCGTCCGTACATTTATTAATGCGGCGGGTACCTACACTTTTATGACGGGTTGTTTGATGCATGATTATGTTCTGGATACCATCAAAGAAACCGCTACCGAATTTTGCATGCTTGACGACCTACAGGATAAGGTGGGGGAAAAAATCGCTAAGATGACACATGCAGAAGCGGCAGTGGTTACCTGCGGTGCATTCTCTGCCCTAACATTGGGAACGGCGGGTATTATGACCGGTACCGATGACAAAAAAGTAAGACAGCTACCTAATGTTGAAGGGACAGATATCAAAAATGAAGTAATTGTTCAGAAAGCACATGTCATTGATTACAACCATGCATTTACCAATACGGGTTGTAAAATTATCGTGGTGGAAACTGCCGAGGACGTTGACAAAGCAGTGAACGATAAAACGGTAATGATGCACTTTCTCAATATCCAGGCAGATAAGGGCCAGATCAAGCACGAAGAATGGGTGGCGCTTGGAAAGAAACACAATATTCCTACCTCGATTGATATTGCAGCAGATGTACCTCCCGTATCGAATCTTTGGAAGTTTAACGATATGGGATTTGATTATGTTACCTTATCGGGCGGTAAGGCCCTTCGCGGACCGCAGAGTGCAGGAATACTGATGGGTAAAAAAGAAGTGATCGCCGGCGCAAGGATGCATATGTCTCCGCGCGGGGCGAATGTTGGACGTGGAATGAAAGTGAACAAAGAAGAGATCCTTGGTATGTACGTGGCGCTGGAACATTTTTTAAGCTACGACCACGACGCAGAATTCAAGAGATGGGAAAAGGGAATCGCATTAATTGAAGCCGCAGCAAAAAGCGTAAAGGGTGCAAAAACAAAAGTATACGTTCCCGAACTCGGTAATATTACTCCAACACTTGAACTTACATGGGACAAACCTGGATTAAAAGCAAAAGATATCCAGGAAAAACTGCGTAATGGAAGCCCATCCATTGAAGTAATCAGTAAAGACGAAAACAGTATCACTATTACCGTTTGGGTGATGAAACCCGGCGATGAAAAGATCGTTGCCAAAAGATTGAAGGAGGACCTTACCACTCTGCTGGCCTAAACAATTTTGATGTTGTACTATATAATCAATCATTGACCCGGTTTCGGGGTCTGTAATAATTGTATTGAAGTGGCTGAACGATTGCTTTTTAAAAATCCCCTCGGAATTTTATTTTTTGGTATTGTTACTTTTATGATCGTGTTCGTAGCTTGTAAATCAAAACAGGCCGACAATACAGCAACCGGATGGACCGCGCCGGAAGAAGCGAAGCAACTGATCAACCCCTTGCAGAATCTGCAGGTGGCGCAGGAAAAGGGTAATGAACTTTATCAGAACTACTGTATGCTGTGCCACGGTGCCACCGGTTTAGGGGATGGTGCCGCAGGAAATGCAGGCGGGCAGAAACCCGCCAATTTCCACGACGACCGTTTTAATAAACAAAGCCAGGGAGAAATATTCTGGAAGATCACCAATGGAAAGGGAATTATGCCTTCGTTCAAAGCGGTATTAACCGAAGAGCAGCGTTGGCAACTGGTTTCCTACATCCGCATACTTGATACCACCACAAACAACAGCGAGCGCCAGCCGCCAAAATCATTAAGACCCGATATCACCGTATCACATGTAATGAAAATAAGTCCGCTTGCTGTGCGCCTTCTGCAAAATCCGGTAAGCGGCGACCTGTACTATACCACCTTTGATGGCGATATATTCCATTTAAAAAATTACAACGGTGCAGAACCATCTTACGAAAAAATATTAACCGTAAAAGAACACGGTATTTCCAGGGTGCAGGGTGCCATCTTTTTAAACAATACCCTTTTCCTCTGCGGCAATGTAGACACCGCTAATAAAACAATTACGAGAGGAAGAATGGTGAGATACGCCATTGGCGGAAAAGATTCTTCCAAAATATCCGTAGTATTTAATACCTCTTCTTACGGATCCAATAAAACGATCTACGATCACGGGTGGAACGCACTAGCGCTTAGCCCCGATGGCAAATACATTTTTGTAAACAGCGGCGCGCGTACTGATCATGGTGAGGTGCAGGATAACGGCGGATTGTTTCCAAATGCAAGAGACAATGCATTTACCTCGAAGATATTCAGGTTCCCTGTTGACGCTACTGACCTGATGCTAACAGACAGCCTTGCAAGGTTAAAGGCCGATGGATATTTGTATGCCGAAGGTATTCGCAATGCGTATGATATGGCCTTTGATGCCGATGGTAATTTATTTGCAGTAGTAAACTCTTCGGATTACGATAGTCCTGAAGACATGTTCTGGATAAGGCAGGGACATCATTATGGATTTCCCTGGGTGCTGGGGGGAATTGAAAATCCGCAACAATACGCCGACTGGGTTCCCGATCCTGAAACCGATAAATTCATTAATAAATTTTCTCATTCCTGGGAGGTAAAATACTTCCATACCGATCTAACATTCCCAAGGATACCGGCAGGGGTTAAATTCTCTGCCGGCGTTCAGAATATGGGCCCCGATGCAAACGAGTACCGCGGTCATTCCGGGCACATACAGGATGGTGATACCACAGGTGTTGCGGTAAGTACATTCACTCCGCATTGTTCGCCACTGGGATTATTCTTTGATATTAGCCACACTTTACCCGGCGACCTTAAGGGTACTGGCTTCGTGATACGTTATAGCAACGGAATACACGGAGGAATGATGGGCGCTTTTACAAAACAAGGCTCAGACATGCTACATTTGGAAATGACCTATGATAAAATCCTGGATAATTACAGCATGAGAACGACAAGGATCGTTGACGGCTTTGTTGAGCCATCCGATGCTGTGCTAATCGGTAACAACGCTTATGTTATTGAATACGGCGGTACTGGTGGTAATATCTGGAAGGTCAGTTTTCCAAAAGAAGTGAAAGAGCCGAAGTTTGAGAAAAAGAAATAACACTTTAAAAAAGGATAATGAAATTATTATTCGTGTTCATGGTTTCCCTGTTGTGCACCCGTATGGTAAATGCACAAACATATTCCATCGTTATTAAAGACGGCAACGTTATTGACCCGAAAAATAATATTGTCGACGTGATGGATGTAGCTATCAATGATGGTAAAATTGTAAAGGTTGCAAAAAACATAGACGCCAAAGGTGCAGCGCAGGTAATAGATGCAAAAGGTTTGTATGTTACACCAGGGTTAATCGATATACATACACATGATTTTTTTGGAACCGAACCCGATCACTACCTCAGCAATGGTTTGGTGGCTGTAATGCCCGATGGATTTACCTTCCGTGTGGGTGTAACCACGGTTGTAGATGCGGGTGGATCAGGATGGAAAAGCTTTGCATTATTTAAAAAGAACATCATCAACAATTCTCAAACGAGGGTATTGGCGATGCTGAATGTTGTGGGAGAAGGAATGCGCGGCGGAATGTACGAACAGAATACAAAAGACATGAACCCCAAAATGATCGCTATGGTTGCGAAAGCAAATCGTGATGTCATTGTTGGGATAAAAGTGGCGCATTTTGAAGGACATGAGTGGACGGCGGTTGACAGCGCAGTAGTAGCGGGCAACATGGCAAACATCCCGGTGATGGTTGATTTTGGTAGCGCAAACGCTCCATTGCCTATCGAAGAATTATTTATGAAACATTTGCGTCCGGGTGATATTTTTACACATTGCTACGGAAACCTAAAGGGCCGCGAAGCGATAGTTGATGAAACAACCAATACGGTAAAACCATTTGTATTCGAAGCAAGAAAAAGGGGATTGTTTTTTGATGTGGGTTATGGTGGTATCAGCTTCAGGTTTTCCCAGGCTATACCGGCACTTAAACAAGGATTTATTCCTACCTCCATCAGTACCGACCTTCATGAAGAAAGTACAAACGGCGCCATGAAGGATCAGTTAACCTGTATGTCTAAGTTTCTTGCAATGGGTATGGACCTTCCTGCAGTAATAAAGGCGAGCACCATGAACCCTGCATTGGAAATAAAAAGAGAAGACCTTGGAAATTTATCTGTAGGTTCCGGGGCAGATGTTGCAATACTTAACCTAAGACATGGTAAATTTGGATATTTCGATTACACTGGGTACAAGATCAGCTATGATAAAAAACTGGAATGTGAAATGACTATTAGGGCCGGAAGAATAGTATATGACGTAAATGGAATCGCTAACCCGGTTATGGTTCCGGGAAAACCAGCAAAAAATGAAAAACCATCGATACACTAAGAAATTAAACAACGATAACGATTATGCCTGTCAATGAAAATTTAAAAAAGAATACGCTTTCAAAAGTATTGCTTGGGTTATCTGTTGCCTCGCTTGCAACGGCGCTGATTATGACCGCATTGGGATCGATACCATTATCGGGTCCCTTTTACATTGCATTTTTTTTATTGCTTGCGATCGCGTTTCGCGGTTTCGATGCCGTAAAGGGATTTAGCTATACGGTCATCATTTTTGCAGCAGTTACAACTGCATTGTTTTACCCCAATTATTTTAAAGAAATCAATGGTGTAAAACTCACCATCCTTATTACTCCACTGATTCAGATAATTATGTTCGGGATGGGAACGTCCATGAGCTTTGAAGATTTTGTTGGAGTAGTGAAAATGCCAAAGGGTGTTTTAATTGGGGTGGGCAGCCACTTTTTAATTATGCCACTTATAGGGTACACCCTCGCAAATTTGAGTGGCTTTCCTCCTGAAATAGCAGCAGGTATTATTCTGATAGGATGTTCGCCAAACGGTATGGCATCGAATGTAATTTCTTATCTGGCGAAAGCGAACCTTGCCCTTTCTGTAACCATTACAGCGATATCAACCATGCTCGCACCTTTTCTAACTCCATTGCTGATGAAATTGCTCGCGGGTGCATTCATCGAAATAAAGGTAATGGACATGATGTTCGAAATTTTTAAAATGGTGATCATACCCATTTTTGCGGGGCTCACCTTTAATAAATTATTTCACGGAAAGGCTGCGTGGTTAGATAAAGCCATGCCTATCGTTTCTATGGCAAGTATTGCATTGATCATTGTGGTGATCACTGCTGCGGGCCGTGACAGTTTATTAACTATCGGCCCTGCACTGGTCCTACTGGTACTGATTCATAATTTATCCGGTTACACACTCGGGTACTGGAGCGGAAGATTATTTAAGATGAGCGAACGCGATTGCCGAACCATTGCCATTGAAGTGGGTATGCAGAATGGCGGACTTGCTTCGGGCCTTGCAAAGGCAATGGGCAAAATTGCCACCGTTGGTTTGGCGCCTGCCATATTCGGACCGCTGATGAATGTTACCGGCTCCATCCTCGCAAGTTATTGGCACAGGAAACCACCGGCTGATGAAGAAAATGGTAGTAAATTAGTAATGCCCGTAGTAGTGGCAGATTAAAATATAAATTTATTTTTATGAAGAAGATGTTTTTTTTATTAGCAGTATTGATAGTAACGATTAGCAGTGCGAATGCGCAGTCTAAAGATTCAGCAGCAGTAGCTGATCAGGTTGCGAAACTGAATGCCGGGATTTTAAAAGAAGATACGGCTGCATTAAAATTACTTACAGAAAAGAGCCTGAGCTTTGGTCATTCCAGTGGTAGAATAGAGAGCCAGCAGGTTTTCGTTTCCAACGTTTCACAGGGTGCGATCCATTTTAAGACACTCGATATTACGGACCAAACGATCACTGTAAGCGGCGAAAATGCCATTGTTCGCAACAGCCTGCACGGTGACATTACCAATAACGGAGCCCCGGGTGAGATCAATTTAAAAGTCCTGATGGTTTGGCACAAAGACAAAAAAGGAACCTGGAGGTTGCTCGCAAGACAGGGTTTTAAAACCACCTAGTATTATCATAAAAGAAGGTTTAAAAAAAAATTAAATAAAATTTTTACGGGTTATGTATAAGAATAAACTCTTTAGTTGTATTTGCTTTTTACTGGTGGTTTTTGGTGCAGGGCAGTTATCGGCGCAACAGATCGCGTTACCGAAGGATCAAATGCTCGCATTGACGGCCTTGTGGAAGGGAGAGCGCTTTCCTGATGGAAGACCAAAAGTTTCGGATAGCCTTATAAAGCGCCTGCCTAATATTTCCCTGGAAGATGCGTGGCAGTTTTTGTCGAACCAGGGTTACATGAACCAGTTTGATGCTGGATGGAAAATTATTCATGACGATAAAACGCTTGCGGGCCGTGTGGTGACGGCGCAGTATATGCCTTCGCGCCCTGATGTTGACAGCATCATAAAAGCAAAGGGTAAAGCCGAAGGAAGAATCGGGGCGCCAAACTCATGGCCCATCGATGTATTAAAAATTAATGATGTTTATGTTGCGGATGGTTTTTCAAAGATCATCAACGGTACGCTGATAGGAGACAATCTTGGAAATTCTATTTATGCAAAAACAAAAACAGGTGTGGTATTCGATGCTGGTGTGCGCGATTTGCAGGGCCTCGAAGCTATTGATGGTTTTGTGGGATTTGTAAGGGGAATGGACCCTTCGTTTCTTACTAATGTAACCATGACGGGGATAAACGTTCCGATCCGAATAGGCAGGGCTATTGTTTTGCCTGGCGACCTGGTGTTAGGTAAAAAAGAGGGTGTAGTGTTTATACCTGCGCACCTTGCAGAAAAAACGATTATTTATTGTGAGTTCATCGGGTTGAAAGATGAATTTGGTCATATGCGCCTGAAGGAAGGAAAATACACTCCGGGCCAGGTAGATTCTGCCTGGACAGAAGAAATAAAAGCTGACTTCCTCAACTGGGTTAAGAGCAACCCTTCAAAAATGCCGATGAGTAAAAAGGAACTGGACGACTTTCTCAAGGACAGAACCTGGTAAAAGCTAGTTGTAGAATATATTGTAGTAAAGGGAGGAGGCCAGATGCCTAAGCTTCGATTGGAAAAAAATGCCAGTACGTAAAAAATACGAACCGGCAGTGAAATGTTCTGGGAATATAATGATGACAAGAAAGGATATCTCTTATCTGTGTTGCGAAAGAATTTAAGTACTAAGGTAGGTTACTGAACTACTTTGAATTCCGAATATACTTGGTCCTTGTTGTTGTTCCAGTATGCCCAAACTACAAGATTTGTATCGCTAAAGGACACGAGCCTATAGGTAAGGATCTGGTATTGATGACCAACAAAGTCAATACGAACGCCATCTTTATCAGCTGCAACATACCAGTTGCGTTTTAAAACTGCAGAGTCATTGTTTGCAATTTTTATAGAGTCTTGGTTAATGATAACATTTGATGAAGTAAATTGATACCTGTCGTCAACCAACCATGGACTAACATATTGGTTAAGATCAGTTTCTGCTTTTACAACAGCGTCTGTATCTATGTAATCAATCGGAGTGAGTGAATAATAATTTGCCAGGTGATATTCGTGTTTAAGCATAATATCTGCAACTTGTATTGCCTTTGCCCTGTCCTCTGCGCTTATGGGGTCGTGTGTTGATTCCTTTTTGCACGAATAAATTGCCAGTACGGTACAAACAAATAAAAGCCATTTCATGAGATCAAGTTTTAAGGTTCTAATTCACTATAAGTTAATCAAATTTTCGGCCACAAATATATTTTCCCAACTTCAAATAACCATAACTAGAGGTTAATATTCAATAATTTATGTACACTATAACAAATACATATAGAATTGAGTGACGAAAAGACCTGTTTTTAGTTTTTGATAAATAAAGATCAACGATATTAGAAGTTAGAAGAACGCTAAAGGTGAACGAATCTATATACGAGTTTGGTTAAATAATGGTTGATTAAACTACCCGTTTAAGATGAAAGAACGATCCCTCGAATATTTATTACTTATAGTATGGTTGATTTGTAGTCACATGAACAGGAAAGCAGTTGCTCCTCAGGCAGTTGGACCGGTACGAGTGAGGCACGGTTGGCCTGGCATGAGATGGAGATGACTGCATTCATACATTTTAGCACAAATACATTTACGGATCTGGGATGGGGATATGGTGAGGAGAAACCTTGTGTATTATCCAACATCGTTATATGCAGAACAGTGGGCACGATCGTGGAAATATGCAAGTTTTAAGATGGCGATCCTTACCTGCAAGCACAGCTAACCTTGAGCTGCATACAAAAAAGTGTTCTTCCAATTCACGCGGAGGAGAGGGAACCTATGATGCAAATAGACTACAGATGGTAATAAAGAAACTCATCGGGCTACCGATGATGGCATTGATACCCGCAGTGTTGATACGATCCGGATTGAAATTAATAAAACGAAGTCATGCTCGTTAATATCAATTGTGGAGATATATTAATGAGTACACAAATGGAAGAACCTCTGCTCTGAATCCAAATTTTTTCAGAAACCTGATTACTGCATTGGGTTCCACATTTTCAGGACAGCAAACACGAAGTACCCTGTCGCAATCGGAAAGATCAAAATTTACCTTGTATCGCGTGAAAGTCCGATGAAGATGCTCGGTGAGCATACTCGCATCCTCGGCGGCATCAACATCTGTTTTAAACACTTCAATCATTTCGATAAGATTAATTATGGTAAACAAATTTACCACAGGTAGATTGCTATCTCCGGGTGCAAATACGGCTGATTAAGGGGTGAGCTGCGACAAAAAAGCCTAAAACATTTTTTGCTCGTCGGTATAATATGTTTTTCTTCCTCCTATTACTTCATGTTTAATTTCTGCGCCTTTTGGACTTATTGTTTTTTTTGCGTTGTGAATTTTCATAAAGTCCCTCAACTCACCACTGATAATGCCAGGGTTCGATTTCAGGATCTGTTTTTCTGCAGCTACCAAAACTGATGTAATAGATTTTGCAAGAGCCTTAATATGGACTTCAGGAATTTTGTTTCCCGGCGAGAAGGGTGAAATCTTAGCCTCCCATAATATTTCATCGGCATAGGCATTTCCGATTCCGCGGATTGACTTCTGATTGATCAGAATATTTTTTATCCTTGCGCGGCTGTTTAAGATACTTTTTAGATATTTCACATCCATCTTTTTATCAAGGGCGTCGGGTACGTCAGATGCCAATGGATTTAAGGAAGGCCTTGCTGCCTGCTGCCAATCGCTAAGCGCCAATCCGGAGTCGTCGGTAAACAATAACTCAAGGATCGGATTTTTTTTATCATTTTTCCCTTCAAAATAATTCAGTTCCCCATGAAGCATCAGGTGCATACCCAATATGGTGCCGTTAGAAAATTGGATCCTCAACTCTTTTCCTTCCCGGTAAACGGCGGATACTATTTGTTTTTCAATGCTATTTTTATAATTGGCTTCAGTTGCTTTTGATTTTGATTTCACAACCAGAAAAAACGTTTTCACAATTTTACCTTTCAGTTTCTTTTCAAGGTTTTGGCTGAAGGCCTGCAGATCGGGTAATTCGGGCATTGCTTATATTTTATTCGTATTTCAACGATATATCATTTCGCTTCATACAATCTTACAATTGCAGAAGAGGTTCGTATAACACTGAATTTTGGTTGCTTAACTGCATATCACCATAAAAATCTTGCCATATCTATAGAAAAACTAAACCGTTTATGAAACAAATGCCCTTGTTGCTCTGTACTGTAATCCTTTTGGTTA
The DNA here is from genome assembly GCA_039934275.1 of Flavitalea sp. Taxonomy (GTDB): domain Bacteria; phylum Bacteroidota; class Bacteroidia; order Chitinophagales; family Chitinophagaceae; genus Flavitalea. The sequence continues at coordinate 11,829 of JBDTMM010000001.1, forward strand.
TTTCATGTAAAAGTAAAACTGACAAACCGGGTCCCCAGTGAGGCTGGCCTCAGGCCAAGCAGGAATACAAAACAGGCGACAAGAGAGTTGTTGTAACCATCATGGATTATAACTCCGCACCCCAGGCATTCATTGGGCAGGCTAGTATATATGGAATGGGAATGTCATACGAAGACAACGAGAAAAACAGGTAAGTGCTGACCTTGACATGAAGGACATAATAGGCTATGAGACCCTCTGCAAAAAAGATAAAAAATCTGAACTGGCATTAATAATAAATGACAGGTTCATCATCAATCTTAAAAGTGATGGTGAATCGGATGAAGGCTTTTTGAAAGGTGTGGCAAAGGATATGAAGCTAGGAGACCATTACAAAAATAATGATTAAGAATGATGGTCCTGAAGCTGTTCATTTCCCGGAGTAACAGGAACTAATTTCGGGATTCGGATAATGTGCAGCCAGTTGAACAATAAAATCACCGGGTAAACAGGATCCAGTTCGTGCCAGCGCACACCAAAGTTTATGGATGACGGGCGTTTGTGGTGATTGTTGTGATACGATTCACCAAGCATCAATATATCTATGCTGAATAAATTCTGGGAAGTATTCTTCAATTTATAATTAGTGTACCCGAATTTGTGGGCGAACCAGTTAATGATCGCTCCATGAAATGCGCCCATCAGAATGATTACGGGCAGCAACAGGTATTGCCAGGGTGAAGTTGCAAAGAATACAAAAATCGTGATATAAACACCTACCCATAAAAGTCTTGATATAGGTGTATTTGCCCATTTGTCGAAGCGGGGCCATTCGGGAAGATTTTTCAAAAACTTTTCTTCAACCACTTCTTTGCCATGGAAAATATCTCGGTAGCGCATGCTGGTGCGCCACATCATGGAAAACATATTAGAAGAATAATTAGGTGAATGCGGATCTCTTTCGGTGTCGGTATAGGCATGGTGCATGCGGTGCATGATCGCATAAGCCTTTGGACTCATATAATGTGAACCCTGCATTATGTAACTGAGAATAAAGAATACTTTTTCCCAGAATTTGCTCATGCTAAACGCCCCGTGCGAAGCATATCTATGATGAAAAAAGGTTTGTATGAAAAGCGAAAAATACCACATCGCTATAAAGAGAATGATGATGGTCATAAATATCCCTGGATGAAAAGTGTGATCAAGTAGGAGAGATAAAATATTGTGCTGCGGTAATCGAAAGGTGCAGAATGCAAGAATTAGCAATCAACTTGATTATTAAAAATGGTAACACCAGAAAGGTACGGAATTCGAGCTTATCCGGACTCAGAAATCGTGTATTCGTTCAGTTAATGTAACATTAATGAACAATGAGTTTGAGTTTCGTTGACGTGAAAAGATTGAATTATAGATATTTATACATCTGGTATTATCTTAGGCTTAATAGACCATGCTAAAAATTATTTCAATAACACCATCCGGGTGTTAAAACAAAAGAATATAATTAAGACCCACATCTGGTATAATTGCCTTCGCTACGCGCTCAGGATTTTTTCCTTTCATTCTAGGGTCTTCATGCTGACCGTAATACGAATAGGGCCAGCCATAAAAGCCTCCGTCTTTTACGCTTGTTACATAATCGGGTAATGAGAAAGTAAGCACCAATCAATAATATAGGTTACGCATCAATTTTGTAACTTTTCATTGGATAATTACAGTATAAATGAGATATCTGATCAGCCTTTTATTCTTCTCCCTGTTTGTGAATGCTAATCTTAAATTAATTGCGCAGGAACAGGAGCAATTGAACCTGCCAGGTGACAATCTCAATTTATATGCGGTACTTAAATTGTTCCAGGAATCAAAAACGCTGGAAAGTTTTGAGAAATCGCTCAATGAAGAAAATAATAAAATAAACAATCTCGACCTCAACGGTGACGGTAAAACTGATTACATTTTTATTGATGACAGCCTGGTGAACAACGTTCATAACATTTTGCTCCGCATTGCGGTTAACGCTACTGAAACGCAGAGTGTAGCCGTTATAGCGGTTGAAAAAGACAATAGCGGCCAGGTAAATATGCAACTCATCGGGGATGAGGATCTTTATGGAAAAGATTATATCGTAGAGCCCGATTCCGAGGGGCTTGCCCAAACACAAAACCCTGGTTATTCAGGTAACGCATCGCAGGCGCCCCTGCCACAAGATAATGTGCAGGTTGATGCCTCAGCTGCTTACTACCCGGTTAATTTCTGGCCAGTGATACAATATATATATGTGCCCACATATTCCGCGTGGCGCTCACCATGGTTCTGGAACTATTACCCGAGTTACTGGACGCCATGGCGCCCATTTTACTGGCACACTTACTACGCCTACCAATATCACTGGAACTATTATTATTCCGCTCACTACCGCCAGGTAAATGTTTACCGCATACCCGGATGGCGACAGAAATACTACAATACACCAGGGTTCAGGTCGAGATCGGTTGTTGTGAAGACGAGATACCAGCAGGGAAATTACAGGCAAACCTATTCACGGCCTCATTTCGCGAACCGCGGTACAGAATTGTTCAGAAGAGACCATCCAAATGCTCCATCAGTAAATACAAAACCTCCACTGTTTGATAAGAATGGGCGGCCTGTGGTTATTAACTCTGGAAGGCCGGTTACCAATGCGGGCACCCGTCCAATCGCCAGGCCAATAGTCACAAATCCCAGGACAAGGCCTGTAAAGAATCCTGGTACAAGGCCGGCAAATCCATTAACACGTCCTGTAGTCAATCCGGGCACCCGTCCATCAAACAGGCCAATCGCGCATCCGGTTACAAGACCGGTTTCACCTTCAGTGAACAGGCCAGCGCAAAGACCATCGGTGTCTCAACCCAGTAAAAGACCAATTAATAGCCCGGGTGCCAGGCCAGCCATTTCCCGGCACCAAACCGAGCGACCCACACCTCAGACACAGGCTTCTGCTGTTAGGGAGCGCGACGACCATTAATGCCTCGTTCAAAAAGTTAATTACAAGGCGGGCATCTTTGTGCCCATACAGAAATATTTTTTTTCTTTCACTTCCCTATAACAGTTTCGCGGTACATGATAAGTAGGGTCATTCAATAATGACCTTCTACCCCTTCATCACGAATTATAAAAACTGCTAATTGATCTTAAAACAAAACCAAAACAACGTTATGGAAAACGCTCCTGTTTGTAACTACATGGCGCATTGGGTACGCCGGAACATCTTTCACCTCACAGGAATATTTTTATTGACCATCAGTCTTAACGTGTCTGCAAAAGGCGATAAAAATCTACGTATTGAAAACGGAAATGCGGATTTTAATGTCCCATTACCTGTTCCCATTACTGGTACCGTAACTGGTCCGAATGGAGCACCGGTTGCAGGTGTCAATGTAATTATCAAGGGAACTACGAGGGGAACCGCCACCAGCGAAAGCGGAAAATTTACCATTGATGCGGATGCCGGTCAGGTACTGGTGATCAGTTCAGTGGGGTTTGCTACGCAGGAAGTGACCATTGGTTCCAATAACACTATCAATGTTCAATTGGTTGGTGAAAACCAATCGCTTAACGAAGTAATCGTTACGGCGCTGGGTATCAGAAAATCTGTAAAGGGATTAACCTATGCTGCGCAAAGCATCAAGGGTGACAAACTGAACAAGGCAAAGGAAACTAATGTAATAAACTCCCTTCAGGGTAAAGTTGCCGGTGTTACCATCACCAAAAATGCAACAGGCCCAGGTTCCGATTCGAAGGTGATTATCCGCGGAAACCGTTCTATTACCAATAGCAGTGAACCATTATATGTAGTAGATGGTGTGCCTTTAAATGGCAATGTCGGTATGCTTAGCTCGGATGATATTGAAAGCATGACCGTTCTTAAAGGTGCATCTGCTGCAGCATTGTATGGTAGCCAGGGGCAGAATGGTGCCATCATTATCACTACTAAAAGAGGTAAAGCCGGTGAAACAAGTGTAAACTATGTTGGCGGCATTACGCTGGACCAGGCAGCAGTTTTACCCGATCTTCAATTTCAATACGGACAGGGAGATGCAGGCGGTTACATCGCATCATCACAACATAGCTGGGGACCAAAAATCACTGGCCAGGAAGTAGAATTGTGGAACGGTGATAAAGTGGCTATGCAAGGTCAGCCCGACAGGTTGAAAGACTTTTTCAGAAAAGCTACCACTATTAATAATACAGTGATCGTACAAGGTGGTAATGATAAAATGCAAACTTTCTTTTCTTACGGAAACACCACAGCGCAGGGTATCCTGCGAAACAATGACCTCGTAAGGCATAATCTAGACCTTAAAATAACCAACCAGATCAATTCAAAACTTTCCTTCTTTTCCAAGCTGAGCTACATCTATGAAAAAGTAGACAACCGCGTTGAGCCAGGTGATGCAGGAACATACACGCTTCCGTCTATTTACCGTGCACCGGTAACCATTCCGATCAGTGAAATGCAAAAATTTAACTACTACGACGAAGCAGGTACGGAAAAACAGAGTTACTGGAGCCCGGGTTCATCAGTACAGGTTAATCCTTACTGGGCCCTGAATCGTGTATTGTATTTTCAGAAACAGGAACGTTTAATTGGATTGATATCTGCGAAATATGAATTTACCGACTGGTTAAATCTTCAGGTTCGCGGAAGCATTGACAAACGCATTACTAATACTGACCATAAGGTTTATGATGACAGCTATTTTAGCCAGGTTGGGTCTGACTACGAACGGGGCGAAAATAAGCTTCAGGGAAGTAATATAGATGCGTTGTTGTCATTCAATCATGCACTTTCAAAAGATTTCAACCTGTCAGGAAACATTGGTGCATCCGTGCAGGAAAGCAAGTACGAATCAAATTCAGAACAGGCAAATGGGTTAAATAAAGCGAATTTCTTTTTCCTGGCCAATGCAAAGGCTCCGTTTGCGACAAACTCTTTTGGACAATCCCCGCAGGTTCAATCATTATATGCCACTGCAACAATTTCCTATAAGGAATACTTATACTTTGATGTAACAGCAAGAAACGACTGGTCATCAGCCTTGCCTAAAGCAAACCGCTCATACTTCTACCCATCTTTCGGGTTGTCTGCAATTGTATCTGAAATGACCAAAATGCCAGACTGGGTAACTTATGGAAAAGTGAGGATATCTTCTGCCGGTTCAGGTTTTGGTGGCACAGAATATCTTAACCGTAACTATTTCCGTGTTGCCTCAGCAGGTATAATATCAACACCAGATATTATATCCTTAGGAAACTATAAACCGGAATTCACCAAAGCATTTGAAACCGGTTTAGACTGGCGCTTTTTCAATAACAGGGTTGGATTTGAGTTCACCTATTATAATACAGAAACAAAAAACCAGCTGTTGTTAATTGGTATTCCACTCGCGACTTTATTCAACGAGAAATATATAAATGCGGGATTGATACGGAACAGGGGTATTGAAGTTGCTGCAGATTATTCGCCTATAAAAACGAAAAACTTTACCTGGACCTTGGCAGGTAATTTTTCAAGAAATAAAAACAGGGTTCAGAAACTCACCCAAGAGATTAAATCTGTGGTGATCGGCGCAGGGGATGGAGTTTACCTGATTAAAGTTGATGAAGGCAGCAGTTTTGGAGATGTATATGTTAAGGGATGGCAGAAAGATGCCCAGGGAAGACACCTTGTTGACGCAGACGGCAGCCCAACTTTAACTGAGGGATTAAATTCATTTGTTGGAAATTACAATCCGGACTGGATGGGTGGATTGTCAAGTACATTCACTTTCAAAAATTTCGCTTTGAGTTTCCTGATCGATCATCGCCAGGGTGGAGTAGTGATATCAGGTACACAGGCATTGATAGATGCAGATGGGCATTCAAAAGCCTCGTTGCTTGGTCGTGAAACAGGAGGAATTTTGCTTGATGCGGTAATGGCAGATGGTAGCAAGAATACGCAGCGCATTGAATCACAGAAATACTTTGGTTTGATCGGTGGGCGTTATCCAATTGCGGGATTTTACAGTTATTCTGCAACCAATACGCGTCTCAGAGAACTTGTTTTTACGTATACTATACCTACAAAGGCATTGGGAAAAACAAAGTTTATCAAGCGTGCTGAAGTTTCTGTAGTCGGAAGGAACCTTTTCTTCTTTGATCGCTCAGCGCCTATCGATCCTGAAATTACAAGGGGAGCCGATGGCGGTGGTTTGGAATATGCAGCGTTGCCTTCGACTCGTAACTATGGTTTAAATCTTAATTTATCATTCTGATAAACTTAAATAAAATGAATTACAAGAAATTATTACCAAAACGAATACTGGTGTGCGTTATGCTACTGTCGGTATTTATCTTATCAGGCTGTACAAAAAAATTCGACGAAATAAATACCGATCCTACCAGACTTCCTGTTTTAATAAACGCGGATATCAATGGGTTATTCACCAGTGCAGAATACATGGCCATGTACTCCGGGAACGGCTCTGCAGAGTATCAGTATGCGCAGGGTTTTGTTGCTGATCTTTATTGCCAGTATTCAGCCATTACAGAAACATTCGATCCCACGGACCGTTACAACATCGTTCAGGAATGGCTGCAGGAACAATGGTTCGGTACATTCAGGGCTATGGCCCCTTTGTATAATATTATTAAGGTAACCACTGGTGATGACAAGAAAGCGATGAACGCAATTGCACGTATCTGGAAAGTTTGGACTATCCATCGCGCAACGGATTATTATGGGCCGATGCCTTATTTCAGTATCGGAATCGATAGCACTGTTGTTCCATACGACAAACAGGAAGACATCTACCATGATCTTTTTAAAGAACTGACTGAAGCAACTGCGGTTCTCGAGGCAAATGTAGACCAGCTGTCATTTGGTGGTGCAGATTTAATTTTTGGTGGAGATAATTCAAAATGGCTGAAATTTGCAAACACACTTCGATTAAGGCTTGCCATGCGCATTTCGAATGTTGAACCTGCGCTTGCAAAAACTGAAGCGGAAGCTGCAGTAGCGAATGGTGTAATGGACGATGTTTCCGATGATGCATACCTTGCTTCTTCTCCAGTTAACTATAATGGATTCAACCGCCAGTCTGGATGGAATGAATTTAGGATGAGTGCCGCAATGCAAAGTATCCTGGTTGGTTACAGTGACCCAAGGTTACCAAAATTTTGGCAACCGGCGGTAAATACGGGAGTTTACAAAGGGGTAAGAAACGGTATGGATGTTGGAGAAATAGTTGACGCAGCAAACGTAGCGGATAACAACTCTCAGCCAAGTCTCCCATTGTTACCCGAAAACCTTGGATCAACACCATCAACAGTAATGCACAGTGCCGAGGCTTATTTCCTTCGTGCGGAAGGTGTGCTGAACGGATGGGACATGGGTGGAGGAACAGCCGAATCACTTTATAACCAGGGAATTGAAATGTCGATGAAAACATGGGGCATCAACGATAATACAGTGATTAATAACTATGTCAACAGTAGCGCGGTTCCCATTGCACTTAATGACATTTATAACACACCTGCCCTTACCGACATCCCTGTTAAATTCGGAACGGATCCCGAAAAACAACGTGAACAGATCATTACACAAAAATGGATCTCTTTGTTCCCTGAAGGTCATGAGGCATGGGCTGAACATCGCAGGTCGGGCTATCCAAAATTATATCCATTATTACATTCAGATAACCCCGATGCACCGGTTGGCACTGAAATCAAACGCGTACCATTCCTAGACTATGACAGGGATAGAAATGGAGCAGCAGTTGATGCGGCAGAAGCTTTACTTGGGGGTCCGGATAAAATATCTACACGTCTTTGGTGGGATGTAAACTAATCGTTTCATCACCATCTATAAAAATGGCAGGCATTTTTCCCGAAGGAAAAATGCCTGCCATTTCTTTTATTCAGAATGCCTGGTGATTATTTCAATTATTCAATTGCATCTTTTGAGATAATGGTCCAGTCATTTTTTGCATGACCCTTTTCCAGCCAGAAGTCCATCTTTTTCGCAACTGCCGGTACTACCATTAATGTTTTTTGTGTAGAGGCTGCTTGTTCCATCATCAGTCGAGCATCTTTGCGAGCCATTGACAGTTCCCAGGACGGCTGGTCGAAACTTTTGCTGGCTATCTTTTTTAATCTTCCCTGTGCCACTGCGCTTGGGTTAATATTCTCGAGCAATGTGCCAAGTTCTTCAATAGCAATATTCAGTGAACCTGCGAGGGTCACCAGATCTACGACACCGGCTGTAAGGCTGATATGGAAAAGGTTGCCCAATAATTTAATGGCTGCGGCTTTGTTGGGCAGATCACCGAGGTTCCATAGTTTGCCCGTCATTCCAGATAATTCTTTTTCTATTGTTTTTATTATGGACTGGTCACCGGAAACCATCATTATGCCGGTACTATCCAGTGCATTTGGTGGGCCCATGAATACGGGTGCATGGATGTAAGGAAATCCTTTTCCTTTCCAATACACGCTTCGTTTGGTGGCTCCGGTTGCGGAAGTAGTAGTATGATCAATAATAATTGCTCCCTTTTCAAATCCTGAAGATGCTTTTGCAAGCACTTCTTCCACTGCTTCATCGTCGGAAACGATAATGTGAATATGATCCACCCCTTTAACTGCGTCGGCAGGATTTTCAAATGCTTTTGCCCCGAATTGTTCCAGTGCCTTCGCCTTTTCGAATGTGCGGTTCCATACGTTAACCTTCTCTCCCTTTTTTAATAATGCCTTTGTGAAGTTTGCTCCCAGCAAACCCGTTCCAAGAAATGCGATCATCTTTAATTATTTTAAGTTTATTCTATACCAATAATGATTCTTTAACACCTGAAATTACAAAACTGTTGAGCATTAAGGTAGACAATTTCTTAACCTGCGGTAGAATTATGACAATAGTTACCCGCGCAAAGCACTAATATTTTTTCATATAATTAATTGCAGCAGTCAGGACCGCAACATGCCTTTGCCGCTGCGGGTTTATTTGCCAAAACCGTGATGCTATATATTCCTGAGACTGAATTTCTGAAATTCAATATTTCGTCGGCTGATAAATAATTTGATAGGATGTCGTCAGGGATCACGATGATCTTTTCTTTTTGAATAACAATGTCTTCAAAACCATTCGCTGCTATCAGGTCAAGATACTCCTGTTTCTGAATTGCGCCCGACACGCATCCTGCATACATTTCAGCAGCTTCTTTCAAGTTATAGGGAAGAGATCCTTCCAGCACAATATCTGATATACTGAAATGCCCCCCTGGTTTCAGTACACGATAAATTTCAGCCATCACTCCATTTTTGTTGGGAACGAGGTTAAGTACGCAATTGCTGATCACTACATCTGCGGTATTGGCGGTAACGGGCATCTTTTCAATATCTCCCTGCCGAAATTCCACGTTATGAAGATTCAATTTCTCCGCATTCATTCTTGCCTTTTCTATCATCGCGGCTGTAAAATCTATACCGATCACTTTTCCTGTTTCACCGGTTTCTGCCCTTGCGATGAATGCATCATTTCCTGCGCCGCTGCCAAGATCAATTACTACGTTGCCTATCTTGATCTGCGCAAATTGGGTGGGCAAACCACATCCCAGGCCAAGGTCGGCGTTGGCATTATAGCCTTCCATTTGAGTATAATCTTCACTCATGATATTGTATACTTCGGTGCTGCAGCATCCCGATCCACAGCAGGATGATTCATTGATTGTTTTATCCTGCAGCGCTATGGCACTATATTTCTGGCGGACCATTTCTTTTAATTCTTCCTGGGTTTGCATGATAATTTGTTTCATAAAAATGTATTAATGCAATATTGCGATGATTATATTCAAAAAATTATTAACAACAGTCTTCCTTCATGGATATTTCCTTAAAAAATGAATTGAACAGATCACGGTAGCGCGCCCATATTTTAGGATTGATGCAATAACAAACTGCTGCACCATCAATATTGCCCTGGATGATGCCTGCATTTTTTAATTCTTTCAGGTGTTGTGAGGTGGTTGCCTGCGCCAGGCCCAATTCATCTACTAGATCTCCGCAAATGCATGCATTCTTTTTTAGAAGGTGTTGCAGTATGGCGATCCTGGCAGGGTGGCCAATAGCCTTTGCCATGCTGGCCAGGTAGTTCTGCTGTTTGGTGAAAAGTGCCGTTTTTGATAATCCCATATCGTAATATTACGATAGAAATTTGTTTGAACAAGATATTACCACTTTATATTTTTGAATAGACAAGATTTTGGCTATCCCGTTTGTTTGGATCCAAAGAAAAGTCTGTGCTGAAGTCGTTAAGCTTTTTGTTGTAGCAAATTCCAAGCATTAAAGGTGCTACACCTTTTTTGTTAATCCAGTTGGCCTTAATCCAAAACAGGATACTGACATTGTTTGCCATGTGGTAGGGTTAAAAATGTCCACCTTTTAAGGGTGGGTTCACTATTGGTTTAAATTGTTCATTCTTAAAACCCATTGAAAATCTAAAAGTTAGGGAGAAAATATATAAACCTGTTTTTTGAGCTTGTACACCTTAAGAACACCTTTAAAATGGATCTTAGGGTATTAAATAGATGCTAAGCAGAAACAAAAAAGCCCATAAACGAAGTTTACAGGCTTTAAGTATCTTTTCTGCTCCCCCTGCTGGACTCGAACCAGCGACCCTCTGATTAACAGTCAGATGCTCTAACCAACTGAGCTAAGGAGGACTGTACCCCATTGAATTGGGGAGTGCAAATTTAGCCAATTCACTTAATTCTCAAAATCTACTTTGATATAATATAAAATCCATTTTCTGCCCCATTTTTTGATCCTAAATTTGCAGCCCGGCTCCGCAAACAAAGCCGCACCAGAGCATGAACGTTAACGCAATGCGCTCTATTGATAAATGGGTGGGTGTGCCACTTTGCTTCCTCGCGTCCCTGCTGTCCAATATCCGCAATCTATTCTCCTCCAAACGCGTCCCCGATACACGTAACACCCTTTTTATAGAATTATCCGAAATGGGCAGCGCCGTGATCGTGGACCCTGCCATGCGCAAGCTACGCCGCGAAACCAACGCCGATCTTTATTTTGCCATCTTTAAAGACAACTCAAAATCGCTCGAAATACTCAATACCATCCCCAAAGAAAATGTGTTCCGGATGGATTCCTCCAACCTTTTTGCCCTTTTCTTCAGTATGCTCAGGTTCATGGGCTGGTGTCGATCTAAAAAGATCACCTGCGTAATCGACCTTGAGCTTTTCTCAAGATTTACCGCACTCCTGGGCCTGTTAAGCGGCGCCCGTTCTCGTATCGGGTTCGCCAGCTTTCACGACGAAGGATTGTACCGCGGGTCTATTATCAATTTCCCTGTGCGATACAACGCGCACGTGCACGTGGCTGTGAACTTTGTTTCGCTCGTGAACAGGGCAATGAACAGGTTCCAGAATCCTTACGCCACCGTTGCCATCGAACACGGCGACCTTGACCTGGTACAGGCAAGCGTTCATCCCGCAAATATTGCGAAAGTGAGGGCTAAGATCAAAGCACTTTATCCTTTATGGCGCCACGAAAAAATAGTCCTGTTTAATGTAAATGCATCCGATATGCTGCCGCAGCGCCGCTGGCAACAGGAGAATTTTGCAACGGTCGCCTCACAACTACTCAATACTTTTAATGATATTATTATTGTCGGCACCGGTGCGCATTCGGAGAGAAAATATGTACAGAAAGTTATTGACCTAAGCGGGCATCCGCGGTTTGTTAATTCTGCGGGAACATTTCTTTTTAATGAACTCGTTCCATTATACAGCATCTGCAATTTTATGCTCACCAATGATTCGGGACCTGCACATTTTGCGTCGGTAACGCCATTAAAAGTATTTGTACTATTCGGACCGGAAACGCCGGCCTTGTACTCCCCACTCGGCGGAAATGCAGAACCATTTTATTTAAAATTGCCTTGTTCACCTTGCGTGAGTGCTGCGAACCATCGTAAAACCACTTGTCTTACACGACCCTGCATCACCACCATTCAACCTTCATGGGTGGGTGGCAGACTCACCGAGTGGTTACATCAACAACAGGTATCCTGAAATCTGCTGGGTTAACCTTCATTAAATATTTAGGCTCCACTTCTGCGGAACGCGTTTTTCGGTTGATGAATTTTCCGGTGAGCCGCGTAACAGGAAAATCTTCAAATGTTTTGATGATGCTATATTTCATTCCCAAAGAATCTAATTTGTTCCGACCCTCTGGAGAAGTGAATACGTATTTGTCGCTGACATCCGCTTTTTCTACCGTGTCATTATCCACTACTGTAGTAACATGATGCAAAATGATGTCGGCCACTGATTGTATCGGTCCAACAAAAACAATTTTATCTGCTGGTATATTATTAGTCTTCATATAGTAGGCCACTTCGCTTTCGGCCTGGTAGTGCATCAGAGCGGGATAAAAATCGCGGTTCACATAGTAATTCACCGACAAACACACCATCGCGGTAGCAAATAATATTTTCTTCAGATAAATTCCGCGTTTTGAAAATAAATAAAACCCAGCTGTAAATCCGGCCAATATGATAATGATGGTGTCGATATAAGGAAGTGTATTTAAGAAGAAATAGTTTAGCGCCAATAACCCTACCGCTAAGAAACAACAAACCACCATATGAATAACTGAAAATATTTTGAGTGTTTTTATTCTTGCATCCAAAAGTGTTGCGGTGGTGATGATCGCTAATAAAGGAAACAAAGGGTTTAGATAAAATGACAACTGAAATTTTGAAAATGAAAATATCAGGAACAAGGTGATGAAACCAAAATAAGAATAGGTTTCCCCTGTTGATTTTCTTTTAATTATTTCTTTTGTTTTTTTAAACAATGCAAAGAACCCTGCGAATGACCATGGCAGAAATGCCCATAAAGTAGTATGAACAAAATAAAAAAGATCGCCTTTACCTTTTATTGGCCCGGTGTTGGTAAACCGTCCCCACTGGCTGGTCCATAAAAAGAATTTCACTCCCG
>JBDTMM010000002.1:0-24812 GCA_039934275.1 Flavitalea sp.
ATAATCATATTTAAATAAAATGAACACAGAAAAAGTAGACGTACTGGTTATTGGGGCCGGACCAGCAGGAACAGTAGCCGCTTCCATTGTTCATCAGGCAGGATTTAAAGTTAAGATAGTTGAAAAACAGAAATTTCCGCGTTTTGTAATCGGTGAAAGTCTGTTACCTCGGTGCATGGAGGCGTTGACAGAAGCCGGTTTTGTGGATGCCATAAAAGAAAAAGGGTTCCAGGAAAAATGCGGTGCCAAATTTGTAAAGGAGGGAGTCATTTGCGATTATTTATTTGCCGACCAGTTCACTCAAGGGTGGAACTGGACCTGGCAGGTACCCAGGGCAGAGTTTGATAAAACACTTGCCGATACCGTTGAAAAAATGGGTGTGCCGGTTTGTTATGAAACTATGGTGACAGGTATTGTTTTTAACGGTTCGGATTCTGTAACAACCGTTGAGGATACCAATGGAAATAAAACGCAGATAGAAGCCAGATTTATTATTGATGGCAGCGGTTATGGACGGGTTATTCCCCGTTTATTTAATCTCGACAAACCATCGAACCTTCCTCCGCGCAAAGCTTTATTTGCACATACGGTTGATACAAACCGCTCATTAGTGGACGAACCGAACCGCATTACCATAGTGGTTCATCAGCCAGGCGTGTGGATATGGGTGATTCCCTTTTCAAATGGCATCACTTCAGTAGGATTTGTTGGCGACCCGGAATTCTTCAGCCAGTACGAAGGAAATAATGAACAGGTGCTGCGTAAATTATTCGGCCAACAACCTTATTTAAGCGAAAGACTTAGAGATGTTGAACTGGCTTTCGAACCAAAAACCTTAGAATCCTGGTCGTCCACCACAGATAAATTTTATGGCGAAGGTTTCGTGCTTACAGGAAATGTAACCGAATTTCTCGACCCTATCTTTTCTTCGGGTGTAACTCTGGCAACTGTGTCCAGTCAAATTGCCGCTCACCTCGCTATACGAAAGCTAAATGGAGAAGTTGTTGACTGGGAAAAGGAGTATACCGCTCCGGTAATGCAGGGTGTAAATACGTTCCGTTCGTATGTAATGGCCTGGTACGAAGGCACGCTGGATCGTATCTTCTTTGCGGAAAAGCAGAATGCGGACATCAAGAGGATGATCTGTTCTGTTTTGGCTGGTTATGTTTGGGATATGGACAATCCCTATGTAAGAGACCATGATACCGCTTTACCCAAACTCGCGCGCATCATTGAAATTGAAAGAATACTCGAATAAAATAATAACCGATAATTTTAAACACTTTGCCAGATGATCAATACATCACCGCCAGTTGTGTAATCAGCAATCATGTTGTTTATAAGAACGAAACACCCGTTTTCGGGAATAAAGACGTGAATCTGCCGGGCTTCCTGCTTTCAGCCTATGAACATTTCGAGTTTAAATACCCCAAATTTTACAAGATGGATAATCTCAGTAAACTTGGGTGGCTTGCTGCAGAAGTATTACTGAAGCAGGGTTTCCATACATCGCATTATCACCCGGACGATATCGGCGTGGTGCTGGCCAATTCCAGTTCCAGCCTGGATACCGATATAAAATATTTTCAAACCACACAAACCATTGCCAGCCCTGCCTTATTTGTATATACCCTTCCAAATATTATGATCGGTGAAATATGTATCAGGCACAACTTCAAAGGTGAAAATGGTTTTTTTATCTTTGAACAATTCAATGCAGGCTTTCTACAACATTATGTAAACAATCTATTCAATAATAATACCTTGCAGGCATGTATCTGCGGCTGGGTTGAATTGCTGGATGATGAGTATAAAGCAGTCTTGTTTCTGGTTGAAAAAGGAACGGACACCCAAACGGCCCGCTTTTCGTTGGAGAACATTAATAAAATATATCAGTTAGAAAATGGATAAGCTAATGTCAGATCTGAAAAAACAGATCGTTGCCCAATTGAATTTGCAGGATGTAAAACCGGAAGATATCAGCGACGATCAACCTCTTTTTGTGGAAGGCCTGGGATTAGATTCTATAGACGCATTGGAGCTAATCGTTTTACTGCAACAAAATTATAAAATCAAGCTCTCAAATGCCGAAGATGGCCCGAAGGTATTCCGCTCGGTAAGAACTCTTGCAGAATACATTACCACTCATCAAAACCAGACCGTATAGATAATGGCCGCACCTGTGTTTATTGCTGGCCTGGGCGCAATTTCAGCAATCGGTAATAATGTCGCCGAGTGTGTTACTGCGTTTAAAAAGGGGGAAGCAGGCATGAGCAATATCGTTTACCTCGATTCTATTCATCGTAATAAAATTCCGGTAGCCGAGGTAAAGATGAGTAACCGGGAACTTGCATCTAAGTGTAGTTTGTCGCCTGAAATAAGTCGTACCGCATTACTAAGTTTGATAGCCGCAAAGGAAGCGCTGGATGATGCCGGTATTGAAAATCTTTCGGCCTTACGCATAGGATTTGTTTCCGCCAATACCGTGGGTGGAATGGATAAAACCGAAAAATTTTTTGAAGACTTTCTTTCAGATCCTAAAAAAGGAAGGCTGAGAGATGTGGTTCATCATGAATGTGGAAGTGTTACAGAATTAGTAGCCGACCAGTTAGGCATTAAGCAATTCATAACTACTATCAGCACCGCTTGTTCCTCCTCGGCAAATGCCATCATGTTCGGAGCAAGAATGATAAAACACAATATGCTGGATGTCGTTGTGGCAGGAGGCACCGATGCCCTAACGAAATTTACACTGAATGGATTCAATACCCTTATGATACTGGACCGGGAATATTGTAAACCATTCGATGAAAACCGTAAAGGACTAAATATAGGAGAAGGCGCAGGATATGTGGTATTGGTTTCCGAACACATTGCAAATTCACTTAAGAAACCGGCATACTGTACGCTCAGTGGTTATTGCAATGCCAACGATGCCTACCATCAAACGGCTTCGTCGCCTGATGGCACGGGCTCCTACCTGGCAATGCAGGGCGCACTAAAACAAAGCGGATTACCACCATCAGCCATTAATTATATTAATCTGCACGGAACGGGAACCCAAAACAACGATATTGCCGAGGGTACAGCCATAAAAAGATTGTTCGACCCTCAGTATCCTAAAATGAGCTCTACCAAATCTTTCACCGGGCATACGCTGGGTGCAAGCGGTAGCTTGGAGGCCGTTTTTTCGGCACTTGCCATTCAGAATGGTTTTATATATCCCAATCTCCGCTTTCAAACAGCTATGAAAGAATTACCTTTTATTCCTGAAACGACTTTTTTAGAAAAGGAAGCGATTGATCACGTGCTTTCTAATTCCTTTGGCTTTGGGGGAAACTGCTCATCGTTGATTTTTTCAAAATGTTAAGATGAGGATGTATATACGAGCCACTGGAAATATATCACCACAGAAAACGTACGGACATCCCCCTTTTCTCAGTAAACCGGTGAAATATACAAGCAACCGGTTAACCTGTTTGGAACCCGACTATAAAAGCATCATTGATGCAAAACTGATCCGAAGAATGAGCCGCATTATTCAAATGGGTGTGGCAGCCGCTTCGGAATGTTTATTGGAAGCAGGTGTAACCGTTCCCAACGCGATTGTTACAGGAACAGCATATGGATGTATGCAGGATACTGGTTTGTTCCTGAAAAAAATGGTGGAACACAACGAAGAATTACTTACTCCTACTGCTTTCATACAATCCACGCATAATACTATCGGAGCGCAAATTGCGCTACTGCTCAAATGCAACCAGTATAATAATGCATTTGTACACAGGGGATTTTCTTTTGAAAGTGCCCTGCTCGACAGCATGATGCTGTTAATGGAAAACCCCGGTACGAATGTGCTGGTCGGCGCCATAGACGAGATCACAGATTATAGTCATTCGATATTATCACGCATGGGTTTATACAAAACCGATCCAGTGTCTAATATGAATTTGTTTGCAGCGGGTTCAAAGGGCACAATTGCCGGTGAGGGGGCCTGCTTTTTTTTATTGGAAAGCCAGCCATCAAAAAATGACTACGCAAAACTGGATGCCTTCACCACTTTTTACAAGCCCAATGATCTAAACGAATTAGAAACCCAAATTCAATCTTTCTTATTATCAAACAACATCGACATTAATGTTATTGATTTAATAATAACAGGCAGAAACGGCGATACCCAAAATGATAATATCTATAATCATTTAGAACAAACTGCTTTTAAGAACGCGCAGTGTATGGGTTACAAAAACCTGTGTGGCGAATATCCCACCTCCTCTGCATTTGCCTTATGGCTCGCAGCTAATATCATTAAAACGGCAACGATACCTGGAAATTTGCAAACGGGGGATAATAACAAAAGTGCCGTAAATAAAATATTGATATACAATCATTATCAGAACATACACCATAGTTTACTATTAGTTTCGGCATGCTAAACTTCAGAAATACAAATATCTTATTCTTTCTGCTGCTGATTTTCGCGGCAGGGTACAGCATGATGTATCACATTTTCCCCATCATTTATCCCATCCTGCTGCTTATCTATTCCGTAATTATTTTTTATGGATGCTACAATATTCGTTCTAACTTTTTCCTTAGTGTCATTTGTTCGGCGAAAACAAATGAAAAAGAAATTGCTGTCAGTTTCGACGATGGCCCTGCATCCAATTATACTACTGAAATATTACGAACATTAAAAGAAAACAAGGTGGAAGCCGCGTTTTTCTGTATAGGTAGCCGCATCGCAGGAAAAGAGGAAATAGTTGAACGGATACATAAAGAGGGCCATCTTATTGGCAACCACAGTTACTCTCATCATTTTTGGTTCGATATGTTCTCATCAAAAAAAATGTTGGCCGATATGAAGATGATGGATGCGGAGATGAAAAATAAAATCAGCATAACCCCAAAATTATTCAGACCTCCTTACGGGGTTATTAATCCCAATCTCAAAAAGGCCATCATTAAAGGGAGGTATATTCCAATAGGCTGGAGCGTACGATCGATGGATACCGTTATTAAAGATGAAAAGAAATTGCTGAATAAGCTCACCAGGTCACTCAGGCCCGGAGCTATATTTTTGTTTCATGATACGAGTAAAACAACGCTTGCTATATTGCCTGCATTTTTTAAACATGCTGCCCAGAGTGGATATAAGATCGTGAGACTGGATAAAATGCTAAATTTACAGGCTTATGCATAAATTAATCTGGCTACTGTTAATCCTTGCCAGCAGGCTTCCCCTGAGTGCGCAATATCCTGGCTATACATTATTGCCTGACCTTTCCCTATTTAAAGAACAACTTTCCAGCGCCGCAAAAAATACCAATAGCATAAAAAGTGATTTTGTGCAGGAGAAGACACTTAGCATGTTATCGGAAAAAATTATTTCGAAAGGGAAATTCTGGTTTAGAAAAAACAACCAGGTACGCATGGAATATATTCATCCTTTTCAATACCTGATGATCATTAACGGAGATAAGGTATTAATAAAAGACGGGCAGAAACAAAATACCATCTCTGTCAAATCGAATAAGCTATTTCAGCAGATCAATAAAATAACAGTGGATTGCGTGCAGGGAACGTTCCTTAACAATACCGATTTTAAGACGAGGATATTTGAAAGCAAGAACAATTACCTGATCGAATTATCACCGGTATCAAAAGCACTTAAAGATTATTTTAAAACCATAAATGTTGTGGTAGATAGTAAAAATTATTCTATAATCACGATTGAGATGAATGAAAATTCCGGCGATGATACGCTGATCCGTTTTACCAATAAAGAATTGAATTCAACTATTCCTGATGCGACCTTTACTATTGATTAGTTGCCTGATATTGCTGTTAGGATGTACCACTGCTTATAAAAGTCTGCAACCCGCTACCGGCAACGTAAACGACATACTGAAGTTTAAACCCATTTTCACTACCGCGCTTTATAAAACGGAGGTAAATGTGGCGGGCAGATATCTTAGCGGTTTATTGATGCTAAAAAAAATGGCGGATAGCAGTACCCGAATCCTATTTTCAACTGAAACAGGATTTAAATTTTTTGATTTTGGGATCCTGAATGATGGCAGCTTTAAAGTATACTATGTAATAAAGCAGATGAATAAAAAACCAGTAATAAAAACACTTCGAAAAGATTTTGAATGGATATTGATGCAACCATTAAAAACCTCCAATGTTATCATCCGTAAAGATGAACAGTTTATTTATTACATCTTTCCTCAATCAAAGGGGTTTAACACTTATATTACTAACATTGCGGGAAATGAACTCGTGAGAATGGAAAGATCCTCAAAGAGAAAACCCGTGGCGGAGGCCATAAATAAAGATTATCGAAACGGATTACCGGATAGCATTGGCATTTCCCATAAAAATTTCAATTTCTCCATAGGCTTAAAGCGAGTAGAACAATAATGTTACACGAAGATTTTTTTAAAATTAGTTCAATAATAAAAACAAACCAGTCTGTGATTGCGAAATTTACCATTAATGACTCGCACAAGATATTCGAGGGTCATTTCCCTGGCCGCCCTGTAGTGCCCGGAGTATGTATGATGCAGATGCTGAAAGAATTACTGGAGCATGTAATTGAAAAAGAAACTCGTCTGCTCAAGGCATACTTTATGAAATTTTTAGCCATTATTAATCCCACTGAAAATACACCCATACAGGTAGAATTGTCTTACACCTATAATGAGAAAGATGAAATTATTGTTATTGCCCGTTTGTATCACGACACGATAACATTTCTAAAATTCAAGGGGTTATTCGTAGCCTAAATTTATGCCCTAGATATAATTCCGGTAGCTCAGCTCAAAGAATAGCTCTACTTTCCCATCCGCATCCATGGCTTGGTGATAAGCATCAGGCTAAAGTAAAACTGACTTATCCTGTCATTAGGGGAATTTCCCAACGCCTGCCCGTAATTGGTTTTCCAGTCATTCTTCCGAAAACTGCCTGTATATCCAGCTTGCAGCCCTATTGAAGTGGATGGACATTTCGGTGCTTTGAAAGAAGCACCAGCGCCTAATCTGTACACTACAAACTCATTTTTAAACTTTACTGGCGTAATACTATTCTGGACCGACGGAGACATAAGTACTCCATCAAAATTTACCGCTGAATTGTCTTTAAAAAAAACGGCCTGATATGCTTGAAATCCCAGCCCTACGAGCGGATATAAGCTTATTTTCTCGCTTTTTAACACGTCGTATCCGATATCTGCATTAAACCCGATATAACGAATAGTGCTGCTTTTTTCATCGCGGTGACCGCTCATGCTGCTGCCTATAGTAACGCCGGCGGCCGAAAC
Organism: Flavitalea sp.; assembly: GCA_039934275.1. GTDB lineage: Bacteria > Bacteroidota > Bacteroidia > Chitinophagales > Chitinophagaceae > Flavitalea. Next base: position 7,325 of record JBDTMM010000002.1, read on the forward strand.
AACCCTATTCATTTCTGTCATCCAACCTAATCCAAGCGTGCCTGCATAATCCTTTAACTGCTTATACTGGGGTAAATTCGCCACACGTCCATTGAGGCCATTAAATGACTGAATACTGCCTCCAAGCGAGCGGGTAATAGAAGGAAGGTGACGCATCATATTCGCCTTGTCATATTTATCACGACCATGCTTCATTTGAGCTGATCCTGAAGAGGCAACAATAGTAAGTAACAAAAGAAAGCTGACAATTTTCATAATATCCATTTATCCTTCTATTACAAACGAAATGCCCGAAATGTTGAAGCAATGGATCGCTCCTATTAGAGTATTATCCTACATATCTGATATTTTCACACAGATTTATATATTCATTTTGAATTTCACTACAAAGCAACACCCTCTACAACGGATAAATCATGCTGGAATGATACAATCCGATTTATCTTTAATCCTGCCTTAGAAAATATTTGTTCAAATTGTTTAGCAGTGCGCTCTTTTCCTCCAATCAGCAGCATGGTAAGATCCAGCAGTTTGAATGGGCTTGGCCCACTTCCTTCCTCTATCACCGCTTCAACTACCAATATTTTTCCGCCCGGATTCATAGCCTTTCTGCAATTAGTCAATATCGTTACCGCATCTGCATCACTCCAGTCGTGCAGGATATGCCGCATTATATACGCATCTCCTCCCCTGACTACGGATTCAAAAAAATTCCCGGTCTCCAGCTGGCAGCGATCCTTCAGACCACGAGCAGCAATACTGTCGCCAGACCGGCTGATTACTTCTGGCAAATCGAATAATATGCCCCTTACATTTGGGTTTTTATGAAGCACCGCAGAAATCACTTCTCCATTTCCTCCTCCCACATCAACAATCGTATTGTACACGGAAAAATCATAGGTGTTAACCATAGGCTTCGTTTCACCACCATGAACATCAGTCATCATCCTGTCGAATATTTTTCCTTCTTCCGGATTGTGGGCGAGAAATTCAAATGGCGATAAACCAAGTGCCTTTTTAAATCCTTCTTCACCGGTTTTTACAGAGAAAGGAAGTTCTTCGTAGGCTTTGTAAAAAACACTTCCGGTAGAAAGAGATATGGCCTTTACTGTATCCAGACTGTCTTCACGAAGGCAATCCGACAATGGCGTGAGTGAAAATTTTCCATTCTCATCCTGGCTAAAAATTCCCATACTCGACAAGGCGCGCATTAAACGATATAGCGATTCTTCATGTACGCCGGATGATTGGGCTAAAGTTGCGCTGGTCATCGGACCATTGGCGTGTAATAATTCAGCAATATTCAGCTTTGCAACAATGTGAATTGATTTAGAAATCACAAAACCGAAAACCATTTGGGATATGACAATTTTTGGGGGAAGATTATTTTCCATAAAAGGGGTTAAGGGTATTATTTATGTGGGGAAAGACAGAATAAATATAAGTTTTTACCAAATACGATTGGATTTAATAAATACTGTAAGTAAGGAGAAATTAAAAAAGGAAAAATCTTTTTGAGTGAATAATTTCACCACTTAATTTTATCCTTTATTACACTTTGACTATGAATACATCCAGGAAGTATGCTATGAGTTTTATATTTGTCACCCTGCTGATCGACATAATGGGATGGGGTTTGATTATCCCTGTAATGGCCGATCTTATTGCACAACTCAAACATATTCCTGTTAACCAGGCAAGTACTTACGGTGCATTGCTATTGTCAGTTTTTGCAGTAATGCAATTTTCATTTTCCCATGTAATGGGAAATTTGAGCGATAAATTCGGACGACGTCCAATACTGTTGCTGGCATTGCTTGGATTTGGTGTTGACTATATCATATTGGCAGTTGCACCCTCCTATGGATGGTTATTTCTTGGGAGAATAATTGCTGGAATAACCGGGGCAAGTTTTACTACCGCAGCAGCATATATTGCCGATGTAAGCACACCGGACAACCGGGCTAAAAATTTCGGACTGATCGGTGCGGCATTCGGGCTTGGATTTGTTCTTGGTCCCGCACTTGGTGCACTACTTTCAACCTGGGGCATCAGGGCTCCGTTTTATGCCGCTTCATTACTATGCTTACTCAATTTTACATTCGGGTATTTTTTCTTGCCTGAATCTTTGGATAAAGAACATCGCCGCCCATTCGATTGGAAACGTGCAAATCCATTCGGATCACTGAAATTTCTTACCAAACATCCTGAAATAGGGCAACTGGCATTGTGCTTCTTTTTAATTTATCTCGGGGCACAGGCGGTACAGGGCAATTGGAATTTTTTTACCATTTATCGTTTTCACTGGAGTGAGAAAATGGTGGGTATTTCACTAGCCATTGTGGGTGTGCTGGTGGGAGCAGTTCAAGGGGGGCTTACAAGAGTAATTAATCCAAAAATTGGCGATGTAAAAAGTATTTATATAGGTCTTTCGCTTTATGCATTGGGGTTGGTGTTATTCGCATTTGCAAATCAAAGCTGGATGATGTTCGTTTTTCTTTTACCGTATTGCCTGGGCGGAATTTGCGGACCTTCACTGCAATCCGTTATTTCGGGTCATGTACCATCAAACCAGCAGGGCGAATTGCAGGGGGCGCTGACAAGCCTGATGAGTGTAACTACTATTATCGGTCCATTAATAATGAACAGTACTTTTGCATATTTTACTTCCGATAAAGCGCCTTTTCATTTGCCGGGCATCCATTTTCTTATTGGAGCGTTTTGTATGCTGATCAGTATTTTTATTGCATATAGAACCTTGCATCGTGAGGGTTATCGTTAATATTTAATGAAGCTGCCAGTTGTTGCGGATTTATTTCAGGTATCGTTTCTTCCATTCTCAGATTCCATGAGTGCTGCTGCAACATCGGGTTTTACTTCGTTCGGCAAACTATCCACCAGCCATTCTCAGTATCCAATTCAAGCATCGCGTGGATTATTTTCGCTGGCTTTTCATTAGCAGTATCAATGTATTTTTACTTTCTGCTTATTGCTTTTAGAATAGGCTAATAAATTTATTTGTAAGCTATTGCCGCACTTGATGGCCCAGCAAGGGGAAGCAGGGACGTTGATGTAAACCCAATTGTTTTTGCCCATTTGTTGAAGTCTGAAAAGGTATAATCAAATCCGGTTCCGGTTTCAATAAGCATATTCAAACTCATCATCATGCCGAATACATTTTCCTTTCTTGCATCATCTATAATGCCTTCAATAGCAATAAACGCTCCGCCTGCAGGTAAAGCATCATACGCCTTTTTCATGAGTGCCATTTTCTTTTCCTCGTCCCAGTCGTGCAGGATATTTCCCATGGTTACCATATCAGCTTTGGGAAAAGCGTCGGTAAAAAAGTCGCCGCCTTGTACTTTTACCCGGTTCGACAATTGAAACTTTTCGATTGTTTCAGTAGCAATAGGTTCAATAGGCGGAAGGTCAAACGTGATGCAATTCATATGAGGCTGATGTTTTGCAATCATAATCGACAGCAACCCCGCTGAACCTCCAATATCTACAGATGATTTATATTTTGAGAAATCAAATTTCTGAGCCAACGCCATAAAGTTTCCCATTTGAATTCCGGACATTGCATTTGCAAACTCTTTTAATTTATTGGGATCCTGGTAAATTAAACCAAAAAAATCCTCTCCCTTTTTCACTTCGTTTTGAGGAAGGCCGGTAAGCAGTCCCTCTTCAAGGCTACCCCAAAATGAATACAAACGGTTATTCATCATTTCAAGAATCCCACCTATGTAAGTTGGTTTATTCTTGTCCAAAAAAGTATCTGCATCAAGCGAATTAGAATACGTTGCCGTTTCCAATAATCCTTCTCGATCAAGAAATTTGAATACCATCAATACGTCTAAAAAATCGTAAAGATGCCGGTCGGAACATTTTAGATCTAAAGTCTTTTTGATTTCCTGTCCCGACATCTTTTTCTTCGCAGCCAGCTTGGTGAACAGTTGGAATTTTATTGCCGACAAAAGAATTTTAGAGGCCCAGAAACCAGTGCCGATTTGCATAATTCCTGACGGTGAAGGTGAAGTAGTTTTATTTTCCATTTTTTATTTTTGATATTTTTTGCATTAAGTTTTTAGCGGGGAACTAATATTCAGCTTTCAATAAACATCTAAATAAAACACTTCAATTACTTCGTCTTGGCTTATAGAAAGGGGGTATTCAAATATAATGCACTTTTCGAATGCGGAATAAAAAAATCATATCGGTCCGCCGTTACAAAGAATTTAAAAAACACACCCACTGCCTATTAAATGGATGGTGCTGACAAATATTAACGAGGTATGAGTATGTATCGTTTATTTAATTGCCTTCCAAGGCGAGCTGTTCTTTCAATATTCCATTACGGAATTTTCTGTCCTTCAGTATGTTCACATAATTAAGCGCAAGGCGGTTGTTATAATCTTCGTATGACTTCTGCGCCCACTCTATTGCTTTATCCAGATTTCCATTTATTTCATTGATGATAGCCATGTTATAGCATGCCCTGCCCGCAATCTTTGCCTTAGGGCTGTTTGCTTCCTGCTGCCACAATGAAGCCGCCTCGTTCCAGTGACCGGTCTGCGCCCTCCTTTTTGCTATGATAAAATTACTATTGCCGCGAACAAAATAATTCCTGGCAACTCTTATCTGAAATGGAATGATGCGCAGCGCATATGCATGACCGGAACGGTTGCCCACTTGCTTCACTGCTTCTTTGCGACCAATAAGTGCATTAGCGGCAACAACTGGATTGATACCTTTTCCAACATAACTGAGGTGCTGACCAACAGCAAACTCATCGAGAATATTCCTTCCCCCGGGATCATATATTCTCCAGCCAGCCTTTATTTTTGTAAACATAGTTGCCTCATGTTCGATAGCAGGTATCTGGCCAATCGGCGTATTTAATTTCACCGGATTTGCTGCATAACTGATTTTGGAATCTGTATCGAACAGCTCCAAAGAAAACAGCGCATCGGTATGATTGCGTTTACATATTTCTTCAACTTCATCCCATGACAGCGGAGAAGGAAATACTGTGGGATTAAGCGTTGTGAGATTATCCTGCAAAACCTTTACCTCTTCAAACCTGTTTTCTTTAAGTAATTCTTCTGATAGTCCTTCGATGCTTGCCGCAGCGCCGGCCTTGTCCAGTGCCGGCCCTTCGAGTGAAAATATTTTATCGGTAATGTCCAGAATTTTATTTTGTTTGGCAACTTCAGTTCTGTTTACCACGGCTACGGTTTTGATGTATGGTGGCAAACTAACCGGAGCGGGCTCATCGACCGTCATGGTCATTAAATTCGTTGATGCGCACGAAAAACAGAAAACAGGAATGCAGAGGAATACATAATAACGTAAATGGTTTTGCATGGGATTTGGTATGCGTATAACCTAAAACGTTATTTTAACCGAATTATTGAATGCTGATTGCAATTCGATCTGTTTCCTAATTTCACCTTATTCTTCAGAAATTGAAAGAGGCCTCCATTCGATTCGCTCTTCTTTTATTGCGTCGCGCTGCAAGAAATAATGGAACGCTGCCGAGTATCGCTGCGCTTCCAATAACAGCTACACCACCAGTGGTGCCGAAATCCTGGTTTCCATTGGACACCATGGCGATCGCTATTATCCCCCCGCCCAGCAGCACCCAAGCTGCTATCTTTTGATCATGGCTTCTTTTTAACCTCGCTTCCCTGGTGTAGGATTTTGGAATGTCTTTCGGCTTTTGGCCAACAGTACTTGTAGCAATTGTCATGAGAAATAAACCTAAAATGGATAGATATTTCATGAAGGAAAGTTTAGGGGCGAATCTCTATACACATCTATTAACCCAGTGTCGAATATAATAAAACAATTATATGCATTATGCTGTTCCATCAAAAAACTTGATAATATTCAATTGCATCACTTTCAAAGTTCTGCACAAACTTTCTACACGAAATGATTCCCTGAAATTCCCCTTTAGCCACGTGTCAATGATGTTATGTATGAATATTTACGCGGGTAAATTAGAATGCATTACTACGAAACAAGGGTTATTTCCTTCATACAAATGCAGGTTCATGATATAAATACCTATTCACACAGCTCATGATTACCTATATCCAGAAATAATGATAGGTTCCGCGATTATTCAATCAGGCTAAATGATACAGTGGAGAAACAAATAATAAAAAATTTCGCAAATGTTAAATATTCTTTAATCTTGCTAGAGATTGGACTCAAAGGATTTACATCTTGTGTTCTCTCTTCAGACTAATTTAAAATTATTTTAAACTTATTTTAAACTTATTTAAATTAAAATGCTGTGAAGAAAATTTTAATTCTAACACCAATTTTTTTGGTACTGCTTACCAGCGCTATAGCTGGCAATAATAACTTCGAAGGAAGGAATGTGTCAGTTGGTATACCCTACCGTACCATTCAGGGAACAATTAAAGATGACAAAACAAATTTACCAGTAGAGGGAGCAACTATAATTGTAAAGGGTACCTCTATCGCAACAACGACCAATTCACGCGGAGAATTTACGTTAAGTGTTCCTGACAATTCCAAGACGCTGATAATATCTTCCGTAGGCTACGTTTCAGCTGAAATTCCTATAACCTCAGGTTCCATTTCAGTGAAATTGATTGCCTCTGCTACCGATCTTAGTGAGGTTGTAGTGGTTGGTTATGAGACAATGAAAAAAAGTGACCTTACTGGAGCGATTACAACGATAAACGCCGATAAATTGGACAAAGCTTCTGCACCGGACGTTAGCCGTATGCTGCAGGGTAAAGTTGCTGGCTTACAAATTTTGCAGAACAGCGCACAACCAGGTGGTGGATTGGACATTTTAATTAGAGGAGGAGGCTCAATAAACGCTAGTACCAGACCACTATTCGTTGTTGACGGATTCCCAATTAATGAGGTGGGTCAGCCTGAAGGTACTGATCCGTTGCGTTATTATACGGAAGGTTCATTGGGTACCCTGAACTCTTTAAACCCCAATGACATCCAAACCATTACTGTTTTGAAGGATGCCAGTGCCACTGCCATTTATGGCTCAAGAGCTGCTAACGGAGTTGTTCTGATTACTACTAAAAGAGGAACTTCCGGTGAAGCGAAAATTAGTTATTCAGGAAATTACTCCGTTCAACCCTACGATAACAGATGGAAATTACTTCCCTTTAAAAAATGGCTGCAAACCTATAATGACGCTGGATGGGAAAACTTTCTTTATCAAAACCAGGTAGAGCCATGGGGCACAAAAACCTTGGCTGAAGCCGAGGCCAATCCAGTTGCTGGATTATACACCCCTCGATTCTCTCAGGCGTTTATTGATAATGCGGAACAGGGAACGGATTGGCTTGGGCTAATAACCAGAACAGGGGCGATCATGCAACACAATGTTTCTATTTCAGGGGGCAGTGAGGGTGTGAAATATTTGCTTTCCGGAAACTATTTTAAACAGGATGGAGTAGTACGGAATTCCGGCATCGAACGGGGAAGCTTTAGATCTAACGTGGATATAAAGGTGAATAGTATAATGAAATTGGTGACATCTCTAAACTGGAACAGAGTCACCAACAACAATAGTCAGCTTGGTAATGACCAATATGAAAAGTCAGGAATCATTACGGCGGCTCTTCAGCAAGGACCGCATATAAGGGCACGTGATGAGAATGGAGGTTATCCCATTAACCCCGACGCGGCAATTCAACCCAATCCGGCTTCCCTTTTGACGATGACTGATAAAGGCAGGCAGGAAAAATTATTGGGTGATGTTGCGCTGGATATTAATCCGGTGAATCACGTAAATGTCAACATCAAATGGGGAATAGACAAATCGACCTATAAAAGATGGATGTATACTCCTACTACTATTGTAAGAGGAAGATCAGAACAAGGTGTTGCTGACGTTATCAATAGTGATAATAACCATTATCTATTGCAGGCAACAGCCTCATATAACAATACGTTTGCCAACAAACATAAGTTGGATTTACTGTTGGGCGCTTCCCGGGAAAGGTTTATTGATGATATGGATGCGCAGAACGCCACCAGTTTTATAACTGATGCATTTTTAATGTATAATACCGGGGCTGCTACAGGTAAGAAGACTTTGTCGTCTTCACACATTGAAAGTGAGATAGCCTCATTATTCGGCAGGCTAAACTATAATTATGAAAGTAAATATTATTTCACGTTTTCTTTAAGAAATGATGGAACAAGCTTGTTTGTGCAAGGTCATCAATGGGGCCTTTTCCCTTCTACCGCCTTGGCATGGGATGTAACAAAAGAGTCTTTCTTTAGAATATCACCAGAAAAAATTTCACAACTTAAACTGAGGGTGAGTTATGGTGAGGTTGGAAACTCTTCCATTGGCACAAATGCCTTTGCAGCGTATGCAGCAGTGCCAGCTTATTTATCCGGAACTCGTCAAAGGGTTATTGGTGTACTTCCCGATCGTTTGGAAAATCCGGATCTCAGATGGGAAACCACTAAGGAATTTAATATCGGTCTTGACTTTGGCATACTGAGCAACAAAGTGAGTGGCTCAGTGGAATACTTTAATAAGCAGGTATCTGATTTATTGAATACTAAACAATTACAGTCCTATCAACCTATCAATAGTGTGATAGCTAATATTGGGTCCACAAGAGTTAAAGGCATGGAATTTACTATCTCCACATTGAATTTGAGTCGAAAAGATTTTAGCTGGCGGTCGAACCTCAACATTTCCAGATATAAAACTACCTGGGATAACAGAGCTCCCGATTGGAAGCCCTCTATATATGAGAAAGACCATGATCCTGTAAATGCAATGTTTTACAGACATGCGGACGGGATTTTGCAAGTGGGCAAGAGTGCCCCTGCTGCCCAACCCGATTTACTGCCGGGCCAAATTATTATCAAAGATATAAATGGTTTTGTCAGAGACACTAACGGCGACCCTGTTGTTGATGCAAAGGGTCGTTTTGTGCTATCAGGAAGCGCTGATGGGAAAATAGATGATGCTGATTACGTCTTAATCGGCGATAGGTCTCCCAGTTACTCAGCGGGATTCTCTAACTCTTTAGAATATAAAAGTTTTTCCTTAAATTTTAGCTTTAATGGAGTATTTGGCACAAGAATGCAGGATCCCAATTTTATGAGATTTGGATTAGATGCATCGGGTATTTATACCAGCGGACAAAACAGATTTGTAAATGTGTTAGATAGATGGACCCCAACGAATCCTTCCACTACACAACCAAGTTCTTATCAAGGGTCATCCATCTATGGAAACGGTGACTTTTTTCTTCAAAAAACCTGGTTTATCAGGATGCAAAATATTTCCCTCGAATACAGATTGCCGGATCATTGGTTAAAAGGAATTTTTTCACGAGTGGGTGTTCAGGTTGGAGCAAATAATCTTTTCCTGATCACGCCTTACAAAGGGATGGATCCTGAGACAGATGTTTACGCCGCAGCATATCCCAACATGAGAATGTACACCTTTGGTTTAAACTTCGATTTTTAGCATCAAAAAGATAATTAACATGAAAAATATTATCGTATCAACCATTTTACTTTCCTTCTTAATTACCAGTTGTAATAAAGAATTAAAGTACGTAGACACTTCAGCGATAAATCCTAATATATTTCCGAAGACGGCTAAGGACGTTCAGGCTATGGTTAATGCCTGTTATTACCCGGTAAGGGGCGCCTGGTGGGACGGAATCAATACAACTTCCGAGAGAGGATTAATGATGACTAAGGAACTGCAAACCGGAGTTTTAAGGGGCGGTGTAGGAGGTGATGATGGAAATATCACGTCCATGAATTACAACCCTCAATCGGAAAATGTTACGTTCTTCTATGATTTTTATCATAACTCGATCAGTACCATGACCAGCTATATTTCAACGATTGAGAAGTCTACCATTGAAATGACCGATCAGGAAAGGCAAAAAGCCCTGGCGGAAATGCACACCGCACGAGCGTTATTGTGTTACGATTTATTCGACTTATACGGTCCGATCGTTGTTGCCCCTTTAGAAGCGCTTGAGAATCCGCTGAAGGATCAACCGCTTCCCAGGATGGAGTATGCCGAAATGGTGAATTTTATCGAAGCAGATTTACAGGCCGGAGTTCAGGGGTTGCCTGATCCTGCTGATGTGGAATATGGAAGATTCAGCTCCGGATTGGCAAGAATGCTTCTGATACGTCTATACCTCCATGAAAAAAAATGGGATAAGGTTTTAGCACAATGTGACACCATCATCACTCAGAACCAGTACTCATTAGATCCTGATTATGTTGGCATGTGGGGCGTAAGGGCCGGGCAGAATAGCCCTGAAGTTATCTGGGCAATCCCGTGTGATTATGGTGCAACCAGCGAAAATCAATGGCAAATGATGGCACTGCCAGGTAATTATCCTCTTCAACCTGGTTATGGAGCAATTCAGAGCTCCTGGTGGTTTTACGATTCGTTCGAAGCGAATGATGTAAGAAAGACGAATTTAATTGTTGCCTACACCGGTTCCGATGGCGTCGATTATAACAGGCAAAATCCTTCAACATTTTTAAACTATGGTCCAAGACCCCTGAAAATGGATGGCGACTGGGATAGAACTTCTGAACTTTCCGAAGTGGATATTATAGAATATAGGTATGCTGATGTTTTGCTTTCAAAAGCAGAAGCAATTGCAAACCTCAGTGGCCCCACTCAGGAAGCAATGGATCTGGTTAATCAGATCCGAAACAGGGCCAACCTTAGCAATTTCCTACTTGCTGATTATGCTTCACTGGACAAGTTTATAGATATGCTTTTGATGGAAAGAGGTCATGAATTCTGGTGCGAAAACGGGGAGTATCGGGCAGACCTGATAAGGTATAACAAGCTCACGGAAAGAATTAAATTAATTGCCGGAGACCAGTTTGTAGAAGATGCCAAAATTCTGTTTCCATTTTCCCTCAAGAATATTATAGAAGGTAAGGGTGCGTTTGTTCAAAATCCTGGTTACAATTAATCTGATACTTCAAATTGGTCAACGAAAAACATGTTGAAGTGAATCTAAAAAACAAATTTTTTATATGAAACTTAAACTTTCTATACTTATAATCACAGCCTTATTTTTAGGCACCGGTTGTAGTAAAAATAATAGTGATGCGCCTTTTAAGGCATTATTCAACTATAGCGTTAGTGGCTTCACTACAAATTTTTCCAATTTTACAGATTTTAGAAATTATTCAGGACCCTATGCAGAAACTTCCTGGGATTTTGGAGACGGTGGAACTTCTACATTGGGTTCGCCATCCCATATCTATAATGCAACCGGTGAATATAATGTCACTTTAACGGTTACAAAATCAGGTCAGACCAGTACATTTACGGATAAGGTTACGATTAAAGGACCGGAGATTAAAATAGAAGGAGACTTTACCGATTGGGAACATATAGATTTCAATTACACCAGTGATGATCCAGATGCTATTCTTAAAGGTGTAAAGGTTTTTCAGTCTGGGGGAAATATTAACTTCTACGTAGAAGGAAGCGCTGATATGGATTTCTCTGAAGTTCAGATGTACTTTAACACGGACGGTGATTCAAGCACGGGTTTTCAGGTAGCTGATTTTCCTATGGGCTCAGGTGCCGAATATAATTTTTTTGGACAAGGCCTGGGCGATTATACTGAAATTAACGCTCACCAGGGCGCGCCTGCGGATGACACTTGGGATAATGTTTTTACCTATGATGCCAGCGACGAAGAGAGCAGCAATGATGGCGGACCAACATTTTCGAGTGTGGTTAGCATGGCCAATGGTAATAAAGCTATCGAGTTTTCTTTTCCGCGGGCTTTACTGGAAGGAGTGGGCAATTCAATCAGTTTCGCCATTTATGATAATAACTCAACTGGAACAATTCCTACCAGTGGAGATCCGTCTTCGAAATTTATTAAGGTTGAATTTTGACATACCGAATTTATTAAAATTAAATAATGAGAAATAGAAATCCATTATGTAGCGTTTGTTATTTGCTGCCAGTAACCTTCCTCACGCTATGCTTAATTTGTGGGGATCGTGCTAAAGCGCAGGATTGGTCTCACTTTGTAAGAACTGCTGGTCATGGCCTGCAGTTAGATAATATTTCAGCTACCATAAAAGATGCAAACTCAACTTATTTGTATGGTATAGAAGTGGATAATGACATTCCTGGTCGTTATGAGAGTTTTTTAGATCCTACAGAGAAGTTGCGAGCGATAAAGGCCATGGCTGACAGCGCACATGCCATCAACAACCATGCTTTTGTTTACATAGCCGGCCTGGAAATTATCACAGGAAATGCTGATACGGCCCAACACACATTCTTCAAAGACCATCCTGATTGGGTTCAGCGGAACAGTAAGGGAGAGCCAGCCATTTTTGGAGGAGGTGAAGCCTTTTGGATAACGAAGGGAGATGAAGATGCATGGATTTCTCCTTATGCATTGGAGTGGCGGAAAATTTATATGGAACGAATTCGCCAAATGACCGCAACAGGGATAGATGGAATTTATATAGATATTCCCTATTGGATGGGCCACTTTAAAGGTTGGCAAGGCAACTGGGCTAGTTTTGATAAATATACAGTAGCGGCATTTAAAAAGAAGACGGGCATTAACGCGCTGAAGCAGGTAAAGATTGGAGATTGGAATGATCCCAATTTTATTTCCTGGGTAAATTTTCGTGAGAACAGTATTTCGGAATTTGCTTCCGAAGTAAAGGAGAATATGATGAGCGTCAACCCAGAGTGTAAATTGATATTGGAAATATACCCGGGACTAAGCGAAGCAGTAGCAAGAATAGGAACGGACAATTACCAGTTGTATAAGATCGCTGATGTAATCGCCCATGAGTATAGCCCGAGAGATAAAGATTACGTAGACGGAGGGGGAGGCAATAGTGCACGAAGCAATCCATTGGGATTGATGCGTTACATGATAGCTATGCACAGCTTCAGAGCAATGGCGGAAGACAAGGCCACCTGGATGTTGAGTTACAGCTGGGAAGCAGAAGAGAAAATTAATCCTTCAGACGCCATGAAAACGCTGTTTGTGAGTCAGGTGATGAGTGGAACGAACTCATGGGATGCGGCCAAACATGTAATGAGTGGCTCCAATGACTATGACACGCGTACGCAGGTATATAAATGGATAAAGGAAAATGAAAAAATAATATACAGCAAGCGAGAGCCAATGTCATCGGTTGGAGTTTACTTTTCACCACGCACAAGAGACTATTTTTCCGATAGTTGGGAGCGGTCTTACTTTGGAACAATGGAACTTCTTATGCAGAAAGGGATAGAGTTTGAGATAGTTACTCCCAGTACGCTGGATAAATTCAAGAGCGGGTTATTAATATTTCCGGATGTAAAAAGCTTAGGAGAAGAAGAGCTGGGTCAAATCGAAACTATCTTGAAACAAGGTAAAAAGCATATTGTGTTTACAGGGCATACCGGAGAATATGATAGCGTACGTAAGAAGGTTGAGAAGGATCGAATAAAATCGGTAGCTCAAGGCTATAAAGAGAATGTTACCTATATAAAAGATGACCCTGGTTCAGACTTTGGCAACTTTATGGAATGGGGATATGATGTAGCAATGTATAACGATAAAGAGCTTCAGTACCAGAGTAGCAAGAGCTATGAAGAGCTTGAAAACACGCTCGACAAATACTATTTACCGTCGGTTGAGATAAAAAATGCAGTAGGATGTGTGAGCCAGATAACATCAGTAAACGGGAAACCAACGGTGTATATCGCCAACTTTACTGGATTGAGAAGCAAAGAGAATGCTATTCCGATACCGAGAAGAGAAGTAAGTATTACATTTAACCATTTACCCGATAAAGGAACCGTAGTAAGTTTTATTCCTTTTCTGGGGAAATCTGTACAATTAAAAGGAGTATGGAATGAAAATAACCTGACTGTTGCCCTACCTTCTTTTCTAAATGGTGCTATAGTAACCTTGAACAATTAAAGGTTTGATTAACCTATTTTGTACATTTATTCTATTAGTCGGAGGTTAGTTTATGAAAAAACTATTCAGAGTACATCAAATCAAGTTAATCGTTGGGCTGGTAGTTACCGGATTATTGTGTGCCGCATATGCAGGTAAAGATCCCGGGAAGAACCTTTTATTAAAAGGTGCAGGTGACACAAAAGTAGCTCCGCTTGTATTGCAGGCGCTTGACTATACGGAGAATCCTGTTGATATTCCAAATCCCGACAGGGGCTTCTATAGAGGCCGATGGCAGTATGGGGAAACGCCTTTTGGGCGCACACCGGAAGTAGATCACCGGGTTCCGGTTGATGCAAATTCAACTCTCTACCACGGAAGACAGCAACCCCCTGTAGAAGGTGATGATATTGAAAAGACTGAAATTTTTAATAGGGTCACTGTAGACCCCTACGTTGGCGGTACCGGTGTTTCGGCCCTTCCTTCCCTATCCTTTATGGGTTTCGACTTGTGTAACTTTTCGTCGAATACATTTCTCAGCAGGCAAAATGGTATGGATTACGACGCTGATCCGGATAAAGGACTTCCAAAAAGTTTTGCAGGGAGAACGGGTACAACCCAAGCTTTAACCCCGTATGCGCTTGATTATATAAGGGGCCTGCTTCAAAAAGTAAGGGAGGGTCATGGAGTCGCCTTTGTGAAATTTTCTTATGACGGAAATGGTTTTAATTATGTGGAAGGGAACAATGAACACCTTATTTTGGGCCCTGAACCCATATACATAACTGCGAACAATCGATCGGCCATGTGTGATATACCCGGCTATACAAACAAAAACTGGGTTGAGTATCACATTTTGCAGCTCAAGCCAATTTTACATGAATACGAAGACGTCATCATGTGTGTGAAAGCTGGTATGTTTGGTCCATGGGGCGAAATGCACACCTCACCCATAGCTCGTGATCCTAAGGAATATAAAAAACTTCTCGATGCATATCTGGATGCGGTTCCCGCTTCACGTTCAATTTTAGCACATGCGGGTGCATTCCTGGCGTGGTATAACCCAACGTACGGTACCCATTACAACTTTTCCGATATAGATAACCTGCCGGTTCCACCCAAGGGCTCACGGGAGGCACGTTTCGGTTTTTTCAATGATAGTTATGCAGCTGGTAGCTGGGATGATCATGGCTCGCTTTCCGAAGGAAGTAGAATGTTCGCTCCTAAAGTGAACCCACATATAAGCCCCGGCAAAGGGGGGAACTCAGATGAATTTGGATATGATCGTTACAAAATCTTTACGTGGATCAATAAGCAAAACCAGTTTGTTCAGGGTGAAGGTGGCATCGGCAACAATGTTTACGGCAATATGCCCGGCGCTATTTTGGAAGCCCAGAGGCTCCACACCAGTAATTTGAATATGAGGCACGGTGATTATAGCCGTTGGAGTAGTTTTATGTATACTGAAAAAAACGTCACTACCCCCGTTACATTCCCAGCCAATGACAATGAAAAATCTCCCCCCTACAGCGGAAAAAAGAAAACGGCAATCTTCGATCCGGTATATGACGGTAAAAACGGACTGGAATATTTCCGCGACAGAATGGGCTACCGGTTAGTATTACGCGAGGCTAAAGTAAGTGAATCTGTAAAGCAGAACGGTACCCTGATGTTCCAGGGGAAGATCCAAAACGTTGGCTTTGGTAATATAATAAACAAGAAAAAGGTGTCCGTTATTCTGAAAACCAAAGATGGCTCTAACGCTTACACAGCAGTTACAAACCTTGACCCGAGGGATTGGCAGGCTGAGTTGGACGGCAGAGCAGACAATACCGCCGCATGGCATAATTTTGATTTCTCTATTAATATGGGCGCACTGAAGGTTCCTCCGGGTGACTATGATCTTTTCTTAAAGATCAATGATCCTAAAGAAACCAGCACTAACAGGCGTTGTATCCGATTCGCGAATAAGGGAAATAGTTGGAATGCTGACCTTGGTGCAAACTTAATTGGTTCGACTAAAGTTGTCCGCTAGATGTAACGCGGCAAAGGTGTAACCATAATGAAGTGTTCGACAACTGTACTATTAATACTTCCTGTGTGGTTTTCGCAGGATAGTTTGTATCCGGATGAAAGAATAGTATAACAACGGCAGAGAACGGGGCCACCGTCCTTAAATCAGTTTCCTTGATTTGTGATACAGCTTACCTGGAAACAAAAATGTGTCGAACATTTGTGTGCCCGTTGCTGGTCACAACTACGTAATATACCCCCCCATTCAAATGGGAGACGTCAAGAGTAGTATTTCCACTGCTGTTGGCTGTAGTCTGCATGATCAGGGAGCCTGCGGGGGAGAGTAAAGAGATTTCGGCCTTTGAAAATCTATCCGCGTTTACAGTGATAAATCCTTTTGCGGGATTGGGATACACGCTCAAGCTATTGCCGTTACTCGCCGACACAACAACGATAGTAGAATATATCATCCTTCCATCATTGTCTTTCCTCATAATTCTATATAATACTCTCCTCTCGTGATATGGATTTGCATCTGCAGCCCGATACGACAGGGAAGTTTCATTGGCCTGAACCTCACCAATCGCTTCCCAATGCATTCCATCAGCCGATCGTTGGAGAATAAACTGTCCGGAGTTCACCGCCTCACTCACCGTCCAGTTCAATTCTACTTTATCAGGTAAGGTCTGTGCAGTAAACGACAAAAATGTTTGAGGAAGAGTGGAGTTCGCAGGATTTACCGAGCCAATAAAAAAATTATTCGTGAGGTTCGTAGCGGTAAGTCCCGTTCTGGTAATTTGCGGATCGCTTACGGTGCCGCCATTTACGCCAGCAGAACCAGCAACGCTATTCGATAAAGTAATTCGCAAATCAGAAACGCTACCTACATAGCCCAGTCCTGTTCCATCAACCCGAAGATTATACGTTCCTCCCGACAAGCCATTGCCGGTACTCACTCCCCAATACAAATCTTTTCTCAATAAAACCGTGAACGGATTATCGGCGATTGTCGTCGAGGTATTTGTCGCACGATCAATATATGAAATCGTTACTGTACCACCTGTAGTTGCGGCTGCAGATGGTGCGGAAATGAAAATGGGCCGATAATCAGTTGAGGTTCCCATCGGGAATAATCCAGCGATAGCGCCATCAGGTACAGTTGCCGCCTTCCACCAACGTGTAAACGAACCTGTGCCGAGCATCATGCCCGAACTTCTGGCCAGCACGCCATTGGTGGAAGTGGATAAACCCAGCGTTATCCCATTTCCGTTGAGGTCTATATTTCCCTGCGTTATATTTAGGGTTGCCGCCACCGTTATATCATTATTTAAACGGATACCTGCCGCACTGTTGTTGATGGTTACCGTAGAAAAGTTTTCTCCGCCAGGTGAGGTGATGGTCTGAACTGCGCTTCCGTTTAAATTTACGTTGCTGGAAGCTTCTGTAAAGCCGGCTGGTCCGGTATTGATCCAGTTACCTGACAGATTGATGGTGTTGGAGCCGGCTGACAA
>JBDTMM010000003.1:0-23167 GCA_039934275.1 Flavitalea sp.
CGCGCATGCCGCCGACCCCGGCAACGACATTCTGGAAGATCAGCTGCGAGACTGGGTGAAAAGCCTGAAGACGAAAAACGTGACACTGATCCTGGACTGCTGCTTCAGCGAGGCGCCGGTACACAAGGGCGTTCGCAGCTTTCCCAAGCAGGCCAAGTTCATGGGCCGAGATCCCGCCGGCAAATTACTGTCAAACATTCAGGTCAACCTGCCCGCCTACAAGGATCTGCATGGTGGTATTATCCGCACAGAGCTGCTTTGTCCATACGGTAAGTTGGCCCGATCCGGTTGGTTCCGCAGGAAGGCTCGCCCGAGATATGGGGGCCCTGAACCTGCCGTTGGCAATGGTTTTATTAGTACCCAGTCCATCTTCCACGGTTCCCGAAAAAGTACCTTCTATATAAGCACTGTCTATGGATGTAACGGTAATGATAAAGTCGTCGGTTTGTCCCGGAGCATTCTGATAAATGATCGCTTCATTCGTAAGGTATTGAAAGGCAACGTGCGAATTGTCGTAGGTTCCTTTTGAGATGGATGTTCCCGTAAATCCTAAGAATATATGTCCCGTACCAGAGGTATCGGAACCACTCATGGTGATGGTATTGGAGTTGCTATCGGTTTGTATGAAAGCCGAATCCATGGCACCCAGGAATGAAAGTGTCGATTCCTGGAACTTCCAGTCACCCTGGACAGGCTCTTTAACAGCGCCGGCTTCAAGGCTTCTTTCTTTGCGGCATGCGAAAAGAAATATCACAAAAGCGGTACTTGCCAGTAAAATCTTAACCAGTTTCATATTCCGCGATCTTTAATGATTTACATCTTATACGGTAGTTCGTATAGTATCTTCAAAGGAAGTATCGGTTTTGAGGTTTGTCTGAGGATCCTGAAGGGGAAGTTTCTTAAAAAATCGTTTCTGGAATATCAATATTACAATAACTCCTGTAGAAATGGAAGCGTCTGCGATATTAAATATAGGCGAAAAAAAGGTAAAGCGTTCGCCTCCCCATAATGGTATCCAGTTCGGCAATAACTTGTCCTCTATAATCGGGGCATAGAGCATGTCCACTACCCTGCCATGAAGAAAGGTTCCGTAACCCCCACCCACAGGGAACGCCTTTGCAAGGGGCATTCCAAGGTCGCTGCCGGAGAATATCAATCCATAAAACAAGCTGTCCAGAAGGTTACCAAGTGCCCCTGCGAAGATCATACCCACACAGATAATAAAACCCTGATGCAGGTTCTTTGCTACGATTCCCTTAATATAAAAAACGCCAAATATTACTGCTATCAGTCTAAAAAGCGTCAGTGCCATCTTACCCCATTCACCACCGAATTTCCAGCCCCAGGCCATCCCTTCATTTTCTATAAAGAACAGCCGGAACCATGAACCCAACAGCGGGATTTGTTCCTGGTAAGTCATATGGGTCTTTACCCAGAATTTTAAGGTCTGGTCTGCGATGATGATGGCCAGTATAACAATTACTACTGTTCTGCTCTTCACTAAAAAAAATTTTGATCGGCAAAGATAGGAAACAAGACTTCTTATTCCTGAAAATACACCCGCTTCACGCGCTGTGACACGCCCGTAAGTATCTCGTAAGGGATGGTTCCCGCCTGTTTCGCAATTTTAGCAACGGACAATCCCTTTCCGAATACAACCACCTCGTCTTCCTCATTTACTTCCTGCAGGTCGGTAATGTCGAGCATGGTCATGTCCATGCAAATATGCCCGATAGTTGGTGCGAGCTGGCCTCTGATAAGCATGTGCCCGTGACCGTTACCAAGTGTTCTGGGGTAGCCATCGGCGTAACCAAGGCGTACCGTTGCTATCCGCGAATTACGTTGAACGATGCCCGACCTTCCATAGCTTACCGACTCCCCGGCTTGCAATTGTTTTATTTGCGCAATAGCGGTTTTTAAAGTGGATACTTCTTGTAGTTCCAGTTTATTAGCGCTGTCAATTCCATACAATCCAATACCCATACGCACCATATCGTATTGTAAAGAAGGGTGGCGCGTAATTCCGGAACTGTTCAGCAAATGACGGATCACGGGATAAGAAAGGTTTTCCTGTATCCTCGAACTCATGTACTGAAAATGATCACCCTGTTTATAGGTG
Source organism: Flavitalea sp. (assembly GCA_039934275.1). Taxonomy (GTDB): domain Bacteria; phylum Bacteroidota; class Bacteroidia; order Chitinophagales; family Chitinophagaceae; genus Flavitalea. The sequence continues at coordinate 2,120 of JBDTMM010000003.1, forward strand.
AACCAGTCCAGAGATTCATCCTCACTTGCAACGAGGTGGCTGAATACCGACTGCACCTTAAAAGAATTGCCTTTTAATATTTCAATTAATTCATCAAGTTCGGTGTATGCAAAACCGAGCCTGTTCATTCCCGTTTCCACTTCAATATGGATGGGGTATTGGGAAAGGCCCTCTTTCTTTAAAAATTCATCGAATGAACGGATGAGTGCAAGAGAATACATTTCCGGCTCAAGGGTATAACCCACGATAGTACGAAAGGACGCCACGTCGGGGTTCATTACCATAACCGGCAGCGTGATGCCTCCTGTTCTCAGATCAACGCCTTCATCGGCATAAGCCACCGCGAGCCAGTCGACCTTATTAAATTGCAATGCCGCAGCAACTTCGTAACTGCCGCTGCCGTAAGAAAATGCTTTTACCATCGCCATCACTTTTGTGGTGGGCTGCAATATTTGCTGGTACGAATGAAAATTATGAAGTAAGGCGTTTAGGTCTATTTCAAGAACGGTCTGATGCGTTTGTTTTTCGAGCATTCCGTTTATTTCTTCCAGGGAAAATATGCGTGCCCCTTTTATAAGTATTGTTTCATTGGCAAAGTGCATTCGTGGAAACTGCGTTCTGAATTCTTCTACGGATTGAAAAAACTGTACTTGCTGCAATGGTGGGCGTGCGTTTCCCGGGTTTTTATCTTTATTATATTGAAAGAGTGATTGATTTTTTGAGATCACCGTTCCTATACCTATAAACCGGTCAACGCCGTGTTGAATCAATGAAGCCGCGATGTCGGCGTATAATTCTTTTTCCGATCTGCCGCTTTCGAGGAAATCGGTGAGTATAACCGTGCGTTTTGGATGCTGGTGTTGTTGCGCAAGAAAATCGAGTGCTATTTTTAATGAGCTGAGGTCGGCACTGTAACTGTCATTTATTAAAGATGAATTATTAATGCCGTCGCGTACTTCAAGGCGCATGGCCACGGCCTGAAGCAGTTGCATTTTAGCAGCAATGGTTTCCTGCGGTATGCCCAGGTGCAAAAGCAGGCACCAGCAATTGATGGCATTTTCTATTGACGCATCGTCGGTAAATGGTATGGAGATATGATTGATCGCATCTTTGTATTCAGCGGCAATATCGGTGTGGGTTTGCTTTTTGCTGATAGCTTTTACATGGAGGTCGGCATCGTTCAGGGAGCTCCAGCTGAATATTTCAAATGGATTTTCACTGCCGGTTTTTAGTTGTCTCCACATGGAAGCAACGGATTCATTAAGTTCAGGATAATCTTTTCGGTAAATGATCGTACCAACGTTAGTGAATAACCTAAGTTTTTCTTTTATCTTTTGCCTGCTATGTAAAAATCCTCCTGAATGTGCGTCACCGATATTGGTAAAGATGCCAATGGTAGGTTTAATGATCTTCTGCAGTTTATCCATCTCTCCGCTTTGCGAAATACCCGCTTCGAAAATGGCCAGTGTATGCGTTTCATCCATTTCCCAAACGCTGAGTGGCACACCAATCTGCGAATTATAACTCTTGGGGCTTCTTACTATTTTATAATGATCGTCGAGCAGTTGGTTGAGCCATTCCTTAACAATGGTTTTGCCATTGCTGCCGGTAATACCTATAACAGGAATATGAAAATTGCTGCGGTGGTGCGCTGCAAGGCATTGCAAAGCATCGAGGGCGTCTTTTACTAAAATGAAATTGGCCTCCGGGTATTCGGTATCGCTGGTTTCGGTGATCACAAAATTCCTGATGCCTTTACGGTAAGCTTCGCCGATAAAAGTATGGCCATTACGCCGTGTGCCCCTTAAAGCGAAAAAAAGAGAGGATTCGGGGAAGACGGTTTTGCGGCTGTCCATTACCAGTTCGCTGATCACTGCATCGGGATGTGAAGCGATCAGTTTGCCTTTTAATATCGATGCTATTTCAGAGACCTGGTATTGCAAATATGTTTATTTAATGTAGATCAATATCTGTTTTTTCTGTGAGTTTTGTTTCCCTTTTCGATGCAACACTCACCGAATAGATCATTGACGTGGCAAGGCACACCAAAATCACAAGCAAAGAAATGAATACCGGTATTTTGATATGAAATATTTCTACCAGCATTTTCAGTCCAATGAATACCAGCACAATCGCAATACCCTGCTGCAGGTGAGCGAATTTGTTTACCGCTCCTCTTAATAAAAAGAATAACGAACGAAGTCCAAGTACCGCGAAAATATTAGAAGTATAAATAACGATCCTGTGCGTTGAAATACCAAATACTGCAGGAATGGAATCCAGTGCGAATACAATATCTGTGGTCGCAAGCATGATAATTACCACGAATATGGACGTGTAATATTTTTTTCCATTTATGCGCATGGTGAATTTACCCCCGCCATCTTCATTGGTGATGGGCAAAAAGCGCTTGATAAAATTGTACACTTTATTCTCCGATAAGTTGGGCTGCTCCTCGTGTTTGGCAGAGAACATTTTTACTCCCGTAAATACGAGTACCGCCCCGAATATGTATAACAACCATCCGAATCTTTCTACCAGCGCAATTCCCACAGTTATAAAAATTACCCTGAATACGATCGCCATCAATATACCAATGAGTAATACTCTTGCATAATAGGCTTCCTTCATTCCGAAAAAAGAAAAAATGAGAATGAATACAAATATGTTGTCAATACTCAGCGACCATTCCGTGAGGTAGGCACTGATGTATTCTATGGCAATGACCCTTCCATATTCGTACCATACAAAAAACATAAAAGCGATAGCGAGCGCCACCCAGAATATGGTTTGCCACAATGCTTTTTTGATGGTGATGTGTGAATTCTTTTTACTTAAGAGGCCTAAGTCAAAGATGAGCGCTAGAATCACAACACATCCAAAAAGCAAATATGTTATCTCGTCAGTAGTCATGCCTGGTATTTCTTATTTCTTACAGCCTGGTAAACAAATGCAAATGCTACAATTAAAATCACAGGCAGGCCATTGTTAATGATCTGCCACTTCATTTTCTCTGTTTCTATTTTTGCCGGATCGAGTAATCTTAGGGTAAGCGTTTTTGATCTTGCGGCCAATATCCCCGACGGATTAACGAGGTACTCGATACTATTCAATATAAAATCCCTGTTTGCATATTGAGTATGCGTAAATTGATTAGTTCCCATTGCCAAAGGTCCATCATTTTGAGTGACCACGTTCGAAGCAATATCAGCATCCGCAACAACGATCATTTTATTATCACTTTCCGCTTGGGGAAGAAAGGGTTGCTTGTACACTTTGGTAAGACTATCCGCAGTGCCTGATGCAATGCGATTGGCATACAGCGACGAAAATTTTCCTTCGAGCAACACCGCTATAGGAATGTTGCGGCGGTTGAACGTTTTAAGATCGTCTTCTGTTTTTACACTGTTTAAAGAAACAATTGCAGGTGTATTCAGTGTTCGTGAATTTGCAGAAGTGGCAAGCAAAACTGTTTTCCGAATACCTTCGGCTTCTACGGTATCCATCGAATTTGGAAAAAGAGACAATACATTATTGAGATTCTTCGAAATGGGATTGTCACCATACGATGACAACAATGGAAAATAAGGCCACGGAACCAATTGCATTTGTGGTTTGTCGCCAAAATTACCAACCGCGAGCGGAAGTTTATCGCATTGAAGGTCCTGGACCAGATCCTGGTTTATGCGGACACCATATTTAAACAACAGATCTTCGAGATTCAATCCGCGATCGAAGGCGATGAAATCACTTTGTTTGCGAAGGAGGCTATCCATTTCCGCATAAAGATTATCGATCATCCAGATCACTTTGCCACCGTGCATGATGTACTGATCGAGCTTCAGTTTTTGTTTGTCGTTGAAACGGGTAGTGGGTTTTACCACCATCACAACATCGAACTCGCGCGGAATAACACCAACGCTGTCTATCGGAACAAATCCAAAACCATAATTTGGTTTCAGCGTTCTTTCTATCAAATCAAAAACATTATAACTAAGTGGTTCACCATTTCCCGCGAGGTAGCCGATCACCGGAACGGTTTGCTGCGTTATTTTCTGAATGCCGTTTGCAAATTTATATTCGAGCAGTGCAGCAGCAGTGTTAAGCGTTTGAATGCCGCCGGTCATGTCCTGCCCCTGTAACAGATCAATAGGAAATTGCTTTCCGTCGTAAGTAATTAACGCCCCCGGATAAACGAGACGTTCTTCCTGCGATTCGCCAGACTTCATTTGTACCTTAACGTTAGTAGGCTTTAAACCAAGACTATCTATATGTAACAGGAACTCCTGCTTTTCATTTTCATCAAGGCCCTCACCGGGTTTTTTGAAAGTATAGCTTATGCTGTTGTTTCCGTTCGCTTTGAATTCTGCAAGCAGCTCCTCGGTTCTGTTTCTCAGGTTGCGAAAGTCTGCCGGGAGGTCGCCTGAAAGGAACACATCTATATTGATCCTGTCGGTAAGATCCGATAATAATTTTTTGGTGGGCGCAGAAAGGGTGTATCGTTTTTCGGCGGTAAGATCCAAACGATAATGAATAATCGACGCGATGTAATTGACAGCGGCCAATGCCGCCAGCAAATACACCCACCAGATTTTAGACTTCAACAGTTTGTTCATTGACCCTTATCTTTTTATTACATTTCTGTGGGTGATCACCAGGAATAAACCGATCACGCTAAAAAAATAAACTATGTCCCTGGTATCTACCACTCCCCTGCTTATACTTTTATAATGAAAATCGATGCCAAGCATTTCGAGATAATAATCCACACCTCCCTGGAAAGAGGGTATTCGGCTCAGTGCCGCGAAACTGAAATAAACGACCAGGCAAAGGAAAGCGCTGAGGATAAATGCAACTACCGCGTTATTGGTAAGGCTGCTGCAGCAGATTCCTATCGCCACAAAACAGGCCGACAATAATATAAGACCGATGTAAGAACCTATGGTGCCGCCGGTATCTATTCCGCCTAAGGAAGAAAGTTGATTTATACTGATTGAATAAACTATAGTAGGGAGGATGGCAATGAGTACGATGATCACCGCTGCAAAATATTTTCCGCTAACGAGCTGCCAGCGAGTAATGGGCATGGTTTGAAGGATCTCAAAGGTGCCGGTTTTAAATTCTTCCGAGAAACTTCGCATAGTAATGGCGGGTATCAGCACCAGGAGTATCCAGGGTGCCTTGTCGAAGAATTTTTCGAGAGATGCATATCCGAAGTCCAGGATATTGTCGGGAAGCACGAACAGGATCATTCCTGTAAGCAGGAGGAAAAAAATAATAGCGATGTAACCCGTAAGGCTGCTGAAATACTGTCGCAATTCTTTTTTACAAACGGGCCACATGCACGCGAAAATAAGGGATAATGGGTAGAAAGGTCATTGGGCGACCTGGCCAGTTGTTAAACAGCAAAACTTTCACCGCAACCGCAGCTTCTGCTTGCATTGGGATTGCTGAAATAAAATCCTTTACCATTTAATCCATCCGAAAAATCGAGAGTGGTATTAACGAGGTATAAAAAGCTTTTTAGATCAGTCACCACTTTTACGCCATTGTCTTCGAACACCTGATCCATAGGTTTGGTTTCGTTGTCAAAATCAAGTTTATAACTCAATCCCGAACATCCGCCGCCAACTACAGATACACGAAGAAAATAATCGGGCTTACCGGCGATGCTTGCATCACCCATCAAGCCTGATACTTTTACTTTTGCTTTATCACTAACGTAGATCATTGCAATAAATTTAATGAACAACTTTCTCATCAAAAGCGATCTGTCCAAGACCGTTCTTAACGCGATAATCGTTGATTGCAGCTTTGATCGCATCTTCGGCAAGTACCGAACAATGTATCTTAACAGGAGGAAGGTTGAGCTCTTCAACAATGTCCATGTTATCGATCTTCAGCGCCTCATCAACACTTTTGCCTTTCAGCCATTCTGTTGCGAGCGATGAAGATGCGATTGCACTACCGCAACCGAATGTTTTGAATTTTGCATCCCTGATAAGTCCGGTTGCATCATCTACTTCGATCTGCAAACGCATTACGTCACCGCATTCGGGGGCGCCAACCAATCCTGTTCCTACATTCCTGGATGCCTTATCAAGTGTTCCTACGTTCTTAGGATTACTGTAATGATCAATTACTTTATCTGAGTATGCCATAATTTAAATTTTAATGGTGTGCCCATTCTATTTTATTAATATCAACTCCTTCCTTATACATTTCCCACAAGGGGCTCATTTCCCTTAATTTGATAACGGTCTGAGAAACTTGTTCTATTGTATAATCAATTTGTTCTTCTGTTGTAAATCTTCCCAAACCAAAACGGAGGGAGCTGTGTGCAAGGTCATCACCAAGTCCCAAAGCCTTCAGCACATAAGATGGTTCAAGTGATGCAGATGTACAGGCCGACCCTGAAGAAACTGCAATATTTTTATTAAAGCCCATCATCAAACCTTCCCCTTCCACATATTTAAACGAAATATTGGTTACCTGTGGAAGACGGTGTTCAACACTTCCGTTGATGTATGCTTCTTCCAGTTTCATTAATTCGATTTCGAGTTTGTCGCGGAGCAACAATAGTCTTTTTGTTTCGGATTCCATTTCCTGCATGCACAGTTCGGCTGCTTTACCAAAACCAACAATACCGGGAACATTGAGTGTTCCACTTCTCATTCCTCTTTCATGTCCGCCACCGTCCATTTGAGCGGTAACTTTCACACGTGGATTTTTCCTGCGAACGTATAGCGCACCAACCCCTTTTGGTCCGTACATTTTATGTGCGGTGAAAGCCATAATATCAATTCCATCCTTATTTACATCAACAGGAATTTTTCCAACTGCCTGTGTAGCATCTGAAAAGAAAAGCACGCCATTTTTCTTTGCGATGGCGCTGATTTCTTTTACAAGCTGAATAGTACCTGTTTCATTGTTCGCATACATTATGGCGATTAAAATAGTAGTTGGCCTGATGGCTGCCTTTAATTCTTCGAGGTTGATAAGTCCGTCGGATTGTACTTCGAGGTATGTTACTTCGCCACCTTCTTTTTCAATATGCTTGCAGGTATCGAGCACCGCTTTATGTTCAGTAGTTGCGGTTATGATATGATTGCCTTTGCTGGCATACATATCGAACACACCTTTTATGGCGAGGTTATCTCCTTCGGTTGCGCCGGATGTAAAAATGATTTCTTTTGGATCTGCACCAATCAGTTTTGCAACCTGTTCACGTGCATAGTCAACCGCTTCTTCAGCCTGCCATCCAAATGGATGATTACGGCTTGCTGCGTTGCCAAAATTCTGGGTGAAATATGGGATCATTGCCTCAACTACACGTGGGTCACAGGGGGTGGTAGCATTATGATCTAAATAAATCGGAAACTTCAACATAGTCTGCTCTAATTTTAAAACCTTTGATAATGCAAAATTAGTTCAAATGGTTCTATTTTACAGGTTCATTTAATATAAGGCGATAATTTTACTTTTCGCTGATATTTCTCCAATGAATATTGCTAACTGGCCAAAATTGAACACATCAGAATTACTGTTAATAGTGTGCAACATCTGTTCCCATATTCAAAAGGCTGTTAAATAGTCAGTGTTACAAGACAGAAATGGTAGAATCTCAACAGGTTAAAGCCCAAAAGGGTGCTGATAACAAATAGTTTGATTTATTCCTCCTAAATCCACGAATGGAGTACTTATAGCGCTTTGCATGGAGATAAAGCGATCAGGATGGGCTGTCCTCGCCATTTTCGACGATCTTCTGCAATCCGAGCTTTTCGAGCGCTATTGCGGCAGCAACCTGGCTTGCATCTTTTTTGTTATATGCTTTTGCTTCGGCGATAAGCTCCCCGTCTACGACCGCACCTATGGTGAATAATCTTCTACCCCCTTCAATTTTTTCGCTGAGGGTTTCAAATTCGAGGCTCTTGCCATTTTTGTTGGCCCAGCCATAGAGTTTGTTTTTATGGTTGATCTCGAGATTTTCGAGGTCCTCCATAAACAGGTGGGGCACTATCATTCGTTCAAGCACCCAGCGTTGTGTTTTTTTAAATCCTTTGTCGAGGTAGATGGCTCCAACGAGAGCTTCGAGCGTATTGCCAAAGATCTGGCTGATCTTAAGTGAATTGTCGAATTTGTTGAATAGGCTGATCCTTTTAAGACCCATTTTTATAGCGATCTCATTCAATTTATTGCGGTTTACCATTTTGCTCCGCATCTCCGTAAGAAAGCCTTCTTCCTTATAAGGATACTTTTTAAAAAGAAAGTCGGCAATAATTCCGCTAAGTATGGCATCACCAAGATATTCGAGGCGTTCGTTGTTTTCGTCTGCGCTGTCGCGGATGGATCGGTGGGTGAGCGCAGCTTTGTATAGTGCCGCCTTGCCAGGGGTAAATCCCAGAACATTGCGCAGGTTTTTCTTGTAGGCAATGCGGCTTTCGTTTCCAATAAATCGATCCAGGAGTCCCACTATATACAAGCTACACATTTTTCTGTCAGTAAAAAAATACCACTGTGGTAGCTTATCAACGTTGATTTAAATTGTTATCCGGGGTATTTTTTTACAATCACACATGCGTTATGTCCACCAAATCCAAAGGTATTACTCAAAGCTGCGCGAACTGTTCTTTTTTGGGCTTTACCAAATGTGAAGTTCAATCTGCTGTCGAGGTTGGGGTCGTCGGTAAAGTGATTGATAGTTGGCGGAATGATATCGTCCTTAACGGCCATGATGCAAGCGATCGCTTCTACTGCGCCGGCAGCACCAAGACAATGACCCGTCATGGATTTTGTGGAGCTGATATTGAGGCGAAAGGCATCATCGCCAAATATGTCCACGATTGCTTTTACTTCGGCAACGTCGCCCAGAGGCGTTGAGGTACCGTGAGTATTGATGTAATCGAGGTCGGAGGGTTGCATTCCTGCATCGTCGAGAGCAGCAAGCATTACATTCTTCGCGCCTAAACCTTCAGGATGTGGTGCAGTGATGTGATATGCATCGGCAGTAGCACCTGCTCCAGCTATTTCTGCGTATATCTTTGCACCTCTTCTAATGGCATGGTCAAGATCCTCGAGCATCAGGCAGCCTGCGCCTTCACCCATTACAAAGCCATCGCGGCTGCAATCATAAGGACGGCTGGCGGTTTCAAAGTCGCTGTTTCTTTCGCTTAGGGCCTTCATAGCATTGAACCCGCCAACACCTGCTTCGCTTATCACGCTTTCGGATCCGCCGGCAAGTATGGCATCGGCCTTACCCAACCTGATGAGGTTATATGCTTCCATGATCGCGTTGGTGGAAGAAGCACAGGCGCTTACCACTGCGAAGTTGGGACCGCGAAAACCATGACGCATGGAAATATGGCCAGATGCGATGTCCAGTATCATTTTTGGGATGAAGAAAGGATTAAAGCGCGGGGTTCCATCTCCTTTTGCGAAGTTCATTACTTCTTCCTGGAAGGTGATCAGTCCACCGATGCCGCTGGCGAAAACCACGCCGATTCGGTCTACATTAATATTTCCATCTTCGATGCCGGAATCCCTAACTGCTTCGTCGCTTGCTGCGAGGGCGGTTTGAGTAAAGCGGTCGAGCTTTCTTGCTTCTTTTTTATCAAGATAATTGAGGGGATCGAAGTTTTTGAGTTCGCAGGCAAAGCGTGTTTTGAATTTGGCGGCGTCAAAGAGGGTGATCATATTGGCCCCCGAAACTCCGTTAAGAAGTCCGTTCCAAAATTCCGGCAAGGTATTACCAAGTGGAGTGAGGGCGCCAATTCCCGTTACTACTACGCGTTTTAGATCCATCTGTACAAAATATTTTAAATGGCCGACTCTTTACGGTGAGAACCATGCCATCCATAGGCAATAGTACAAAGAATCCTTTGCTTCGATCCATCAGGAATAAATTTCCGCTTGCCCAACGGAAATTTGAAGTAAGAACAAATCCGCTTTGACATAGAGCCAAAGCGGATATATAATATAACCTGTAAAAGGTAATTTATTTAGCGTGTTCTTCCAGGTATGCAATAGCCTGACCTACGGTAGTGATGGTTTCCGCCTGTTCGTCGGGAATGGAGATGTTGAATTCTTTTTCGAATTCCATAATGAGTTCAACAGTATCCAAAGAATCTGCGCCTAAATCATTCGTAAATGACGCTTCGTTGGTAACCTCTGCTTCTTCTACTCCTAACTTATCCACTATGATCTTTTTAACCCTGGTTGCTATGTCTGACATTTTTGTAAAGTTTAGTTACGGCTGCAAAAATATAGTTTTTGAGATAATCTCAATAAAACGCTTATTATTAATTATCAGAATCCATAAAATGTAAATTCTTATATTGCAATAACCAAACCATCAAGTAAAAATCAGTTGCATGGCCTTGAAGATCATAGATTATGGTTCACCGGAATACCTGCAAATGATTCAGTTGCGGAACGATATACTGCGTAAGCCTTTGGGGCTGTCTTTCATCCCCGAAGAGCTGGAAACGGAAAAAGAAGAAATACTCATAGGGGCATTCGAATTTGAAAAGATGCTCGGATGCTGTATGCTGATCAAAACCGACCCCGAAACCGTCCGATTAAGACAGATGGCCGTTTCAAACAACCTGCAGGGCAAAGGCGTTGGCCGGGCACTTATGCAATTTGCCGAAAACATCGCCCGCGACCGAGGTTTCAGACGCATAACCATGCATGCGAGGAAAACTGCCACCGGATTTTATGAAAAGTTAGGATACGCCGTAAATGGGGTGGAATTTGAAGAAGTGACCCTTCCACATGTTGAAATGGAAAAGAACCTCCTTACTTGATAAACTTAATAGAGAAAGGATACTTGTACAGCTTACCCTCGCTGGCTTTTACCGTTGCCATGATTACCAAAACAAGGCTTGCAACCATCACCAGCCATATCAGCAGAATACCTATTAAAATAACCATCAGAACTATAGACACAATATAAGCGATCAGCACAGTAAGCTGGAAGTTCAGCGATTCTTTTGCATGAGCCTTTACAAAAGCCGACTCATCTTTCTTTACGAGGTAAATAACAAGGGGCGCAATGAACCCTACCACAATACATAGAATGTGAGAAAGAATGGCCGTTGTTTTTTCATCGCTTGTTGGGGGAACGAGGGCAACCTCATCCGTTCCGAGGAAGGAGCTTTGGTCAGTCATGTTCGGGGAGTTTCATACAATTTAACGAATTCTCTCCACAAAATTATTGGCCTGTTGCAGGAACCTGAGTATTTGCGGCATATTGCTAATATCTTCAACGATCAACATAAATAATTTTCCATTTTGCTTTAGTCGCGCCTTGTTGGTATGCTTCTGAATATACTCCAGTATCGCGCGGAAAGTTTCTGATTCGAAATAAGGAGACACGGGATTATTGACGAAGTAACACTTGAGAATATTCTCTTTTAATAACAATCTTTCAAAGCCCAGTACCACCGCAATCTGGCGGCACCTCACCGTGTCAAAAAGATCCAGCACCTGTTTGGGCAGCGGACCAAACCTGTCCTGCATCTCTGCTTGAAAGGCAACGAGTTCTTCTTCATTACTGCAGCTGTCCAGCCTTGTGTACAGCGACAACCGTTCAGTAATACTTTCAACATAACCGTCAGGAATTAATATTTCGAGGTCTGTATCGATAGTGCAATCCTGAACATAATCTTCCTGTTTGGATATTTCCTGTTTGAATAATTCTTTGAATGAGGTGCGCTTTAATTCCTTAATGGCCTCATCAAGTATTTTCTGATACATTTCAAAACCAATCTCGGCCATAAAGCCACTCTGTTCACCGCCGAGCATGTTTCCCGCCCCACGAATGTCGAGGTCGCGCATCGCTATTTGAAAACCGCTTCCCAGTTCACTATGCTGCTCCAGTGTTTGCAATCTTTTTTTAGAATCATTCGGTAACGTACTCAGTGGCGGCGCGAGTAAATAACAAAATGCTTTCTTATTACTGCGACCCACGCGGCCTCTCAACTGGTGCAGATCGCTTAATCCGAACTGGTGAGAATTATTTACGATGATGGTATTTACATTCGGAATGTCAACACCGCTTTCCACGATGTTCGTGCATACGAGTACGTCGTATTTTTTATCGATGAAGTCAAGAATGCGCTCTTCAAGTTCGTGACCCTCGAGCTGGCCATGCGCAAAGCCGACGCTTAAATCGGGGCAAAGCGCCTGGATAATGCCCGCCATTTCTGCCAGTCCCATTACTCTGTTATGAATGAAGAACACCTGGCCTCCCCTTTCGGTTTCATAATAAATTGCCTCGCGGATAAAATCCTGGTTGAATACCTGCACCTCAGTTTGTATCGCCTGGCGATTCGGCGGTGGTGTGTTGATGATGCTGAGATCCCTTGCACCCATCAAACTAAACTGTAATGTTCTCGGGATAGGCGTCGCCGTTAGCGTAAGGCAATCCACATTTGTGCGAAGGGTTTTTATTTTTTCTTTGTGTGCCACTCCAAATTTCTGTTCTTCATCTATCACTAATAATCCAAGGTTTTTGAACTTTACATCCTTTGCTAATAACCCGTGGGTTCCGATGATAATATCCACTTTGCCTTCTTCTACTCTTTTCAGCGTATCCTTCTTTTCCCTGGCAGATTTAAAACGGTTAATATAATCCACGGTTACCGGAAAATCCCTTAGCCTGTCCTTAAATGTTTTGTAATGCTGAAAAGCAAGAATGGTGGTTGGCACCAGTATGGAAGCCTGCTTTCCGTCGAGGCAGGTTTTAAAGGCAGCGCGTATCGCAATTTCCGTTTTTCCAAAACCTACGTCTCCGCATACGAGGCGGTCCATGGGGGAAGGACTTTGCATATCCTTCTTTACATCATCTGTTGCTTTTGCCTGATCGGGAGTATCCTCGTATATGAAAGATGCCTCCAGTTCGTTCTGCATGTAATTATCTGGAGAATGCGCAAACCCGGTCTGCGACTTCCTTTCAGCATATAACCGGATAAGGTCGAAGGCAATTTCCTTTACCCTGGTTTTTGTTTTCTCCTTCAGCTTGGACCAGGTGTCGCTGCCGAGTTTATTTACTTTTGGTATCGCACCTTCCTTACCTGTGTACTTGGATATTTTGTGCAGCGAATTGATATTTACGTATAAAATATCGCTGTCTTTATAAATGATCCTAACGGCCTCCTGTATGCGCCCGTTCGCTTCTATTTTTTGCAGGCCGCTATACAATCCAACACCATGATCGATGTGTGTTACATAATCGCCGGGCTGTAGTTCGCGGAGCGTTCTAAGTGTAAGCGCCTTACTTTTATTATAGGCCTGCCTTACCTTGTATTTATGGTAGCGTTGAAATATCTGGTGATCGGTATAACAAACAGCCTTTACATCCTCATCAATAAATCCTTCGTGTATGGAAACAGGGATGGGCGTAAAATTGATCTCTTCCTTCAGGTCGGAAAAAATGGAATGCAGTCTTTCCAGTTGCCGCGGATTATCGGCGAATAAATACAGTGCAAATCCTTTGCGTTCCCACTCCTTCAGATCACGGATAAGAAAATCGAATTTTCGGTTGAACGCGGGCTGCTCCTTTGTATGAAATTCTATTTCAGTAGCGTTGCTCCAGGTAGACCTGTGTCCAAATTCGACAGTGTGTTTGCCTGCGAGTTGTTGCTCGAGTTGATCCGCGCTAATAAAGTCACCCTGCGTTAAGCGAACACGTTCACCTGGATTTTCCTCGACGGTTTTCGTTTGCGGTATATCAAGAAATAATTGCAGGTCCTCTTCCTGCGTAAGCAATCTTTCTTTTGTTATTTCCCAGTCCTGAAGCCACACTACCGTATTTTCAGGAAGAAATTCGAGCAACGGAATTTTATCTTCCCCGCTGAATTGTGTTTCAACGTTCGGGATGATGCTTACAAGCGAAAGTTTTCTTTCACTCAGCTGTGTTTCGGGATCGAATATGCGGATGCTGTCAATTTCATTTCCGAATAATTCCAGGCGATAGGGCTTTTCGTTTCCGAAAGAATAAATATCAAGTATGCCTCCCCGTAAGGCGAACTGCCCCGGTTCATACACAAAATCGGACCTTTCAAATCCGTAGCGTACCAGTTTATCCAACATTCCATCCACATCAATGGTATCGGCTGTTTTGATATGAATAATATTGCCGGAAAGCGTTTTTGGCAGTACTACCTTTTCATATAAAGCTTCGGGATAAGTAATTAATATTTTCTTATTTCCACCCGCGGTTAATTTAGTTAGCGCCTCTGTACGCAGCATAATATGACTGCTGTTGAGGAGACTGAAATTTTTCCGGTTCCTGAACGAAGAGGGGAAATAAAACAGATCGTAGGCGTGAGTAAGATTCTCGATGGTATTGTGCAGGTAGGCCGCAGATTCTGCATCTTCACAAATCATTAAATGGTTTAACCCGGTAAATTTTTCATTAAAAAAAACAGACGAAACGAGAAAAGCAGAAGAACTGCCGCGAAGGTTTCTACAATAAATATGTTGTGGGTCGGGCATAGATAACCTTTCCGCCAATTGAAAAAGGCGGGGATTATCATTTGAAAAAGAAGACAACAACGACGGCAGGTTCATATCAGCGCGGCAAAGATAATTAATTAGTACTTTTAAAATAAATCACACACATGGTACAACCCTGGCGAACCGGGAAAGTGATAAGGATTGAAGATGAAACAGCCACCACCAAACGTTTTTGGATACAAGTTCCTGAACTGGAATCTTTTGATTTTAAGCCGGGTCAGTTTGTAACTATCGATTTGCCCATTCATGAAAAGGCCAACAAGAGATGGAGAAGTTATTCCATTGCCTCATGGCCAAACGGCACCAACATTTTTGAACTGGTGATCGTATTACTGGAAGGCGGGGCAGGGACCACCTATTTATTCAATGAAGTGAATATCGGCAGCGAACTCATTTACCGCGGCGCCCAGGGCGTATTTACCCTACCCGAAATCATCGACCGTGACCTTTATTTTATTTGCACCGGAACCGGCATCGCACCCTTCAGGTCAATGGCCAATTACATCGTATTAAATAAGGTTCCCCATCAGAATATACACCTCATTTTCGGCTGCAGAATGATGTGCGATGGATTGTACGCCCAGGAAATGAAGCAGCTCGAAAAAACCCACCCCAACTTTAAGTTTCATCCCACCTTTTCACGGGAAGATGAAAATAATGCAACCATCCGCAGGGGTTATGTTCACACGATCTATGAAGAAATTGTAAAAGAGCACCTCGAAACCAACGCTGAAGGTGCCACAGTTCCGGCACCTGCCTACTTTTATTTATGCGGTTGGAAGAATATGATAGACGAGGCAAAACAACGCGTACTTGCCTTGGGTTACGATAAAAAAGCTATTCACCTTGAATTATACGGCTAGTTTAATTGGCCTGGCGACCATGGTGTTCATTTTTGTCGCTGTCGTCTTTGGTCTTTTTCATAGGTATCACTGGAATTTTTGATTCCTTCATTTGCTGGATAAGGATAACCTTTTCTTTTTCCATGTCGAGGAGAATTGCATCACTGTTGAGCAGATCTCTTTCAAGACCGAGTATTTTACTGCGGCACTTTTTCAATTTACCGCTCCTGAGCATGAATCCGAAGGCAAAGGCCAGACATATCAGACCCACCAACCAAAGCACGTTTATGGTAATTTCTATCGCAATCATCACAGTTCAAATTTACACTTATATATCTGACATAATCATTAACCAGCCGCATTATTAGCCTGATCATGATTTAGTCAGGGTAATGGCTTTTTCGATAATAGCCCTGAGTGAGTCGATAGATACCCTTTCCTGTTGCATGGAGTCACGGTGACGAATGGTAACGGTATTGTCTTCCTTTGTTTGGTGGTCAACGGTTACGCAAAACGGGGTGCCAATGGCGTCCATGCGCCTGTATCTCTTTCCTATGGTGTCTTTTTCTTCATAGAAGCATTTAAAGGAATTTCTACAGTTGTCCATAATCTGGCGGCCAATTTCTGGCAGTCCGTCTTTTTTGGTAAGCGGCAGCACGGCCAGTTTTATGGGTGCGAGCGCAGGTGGGAACCTGAGAACGGTGCGGGAATCCTTTTTATCGTCGGTGCTGAGGTCTTCTTCCTGGAAGGCCTCACTGAGCAGCATCAGCACGGTACGGTCGAGGCCAATGGAGGTTTCGATCACATATGGAATGTAATTCTGGTTTAATTCGGCATCGAAGTATTGCAGTTTCTTTTTACTGTATTCCTGGTGGTTTTTCAGGTCGAAATCGGTACGGGAGTGAATGCCTTCTACTTCTTTGAAGCCGATGGGAAATTCGTATTCGATGTCGCAGGCTGCATCGGCATAGTGTGCCAGTTTTACGTGGTCGTGAAAACGGTATTTAGAAGAAGCTATGCCAAGGCTCAGGTGCCACTTCATTCTTTCGGCCTTCCAGAATTCGTACCATTCCTTTTGTGTGCCGGGACGAATGAAGAACTGCATTTCCATCTGTTCGAATTCGCGCATCCTGAAAATGAATTGCCTTGCAACGATCTCATTTCGAAATGCCTTTCCTACCTGCGCGATTCCGAAGGGAATTTTCATCCTGGACGTTTTTTGCACATTAAGGAAATTCACAAATATTCCCTGTGCAGTTTCCGGCCTCAGGTAAATTTCGTTTGCATCTTCCGAAACACTACCGAGCTGAGTTGAAAACATCAGGTTAAACTGCCTCACGTCTGTCCAGTTTGATGTGCCGCTAACGGAACATTTTATTTTCTTTGTTTCTATCAATTGTTTCAGGCCGTCGAAATCACTTTTGGCGAGGAACACATCCATTTCTTTCAGTATTGCATCGGCACCTTCTTTATCATTTGCGAGTTCCAACTGCTCGGCATATCCTTCAATCAAATGGTCTACCCGGTATCTTTTCTGTGAATCTTTATTATCGATCATCGGGTCGCTGAAATTATCCACATGGCCGCTGGCCTTCCAAACAGTTGGATGCATAAAAATGGCAGCATCGATCCCTACTATGTTTTCATGGAACTGGGTCATCCATTTCCACCAGTAATCCCGCACGTTCCTTTTCAGTTCAACTCCCCACTGGCCATAATCATACACGGCACTTAGCCCATCGTAAATTTCGCTCGAGGGAAAAATAAATCCATATTCTTTACAATGTGAAATGATCGCCTGAAACCGGTTATTATCTGTAGCCATAGGCGGCGAAATTAAAGCTTTTCGTTATTCTTATGCCGCAGGGAATCGCGGTTGTTTTTCTTCTGAAAATTCTTTTCAAGCGCCTGTGTAAGATCAACGCCGGTTTGGTTTGCAAGGCACATTAGCACCCACAACACATCTGCCATTTCATCACCAAGATCTTTATACTTGTCTGATTCCTTATAAGACTGCTCCCCATATTTCCTGGCAACGATGCTGGCGAGTTCGCCCACTTCTTCAGTAAGGATGGCCATGTTGGTGAGCTCATTAAAATACCGCACGCCTGTTGTGGTGATCCATTGATCCACTATTTGCTGTGCTTGGTGAAGTGTGATTTCCATCTTCTGCAGTTTTCGCTGTAAATTTACGGTTGTGAGCTTACCGCACGACATATCATCCGAGATTACCTTCAAAACTGCCCGCAGCGGTGGTAAGGGAGGTCAAAATGTAAACAAGGTCGAAACCATGGTAGAGGGTTATTTCGACGTGGCCGCTTCCTTTTTTTCTGCAGAACAAAAAAGCCTGATTTTTCGAAAACTAAAGAATAAGATAAATGGCGATGGCATTTTACAGGTTCGCAGCCAGGTGCACCGTTCGCAGTTAAGTAATAAACTGGAAGTGGTGCAAAAGATGAACTTACTCCTGCAACAGGCGCTCAAAAAAGAAAAGGCGAGGCTTCCCACAAAACCTTCTAAGGCATCGAAGTTAAAACGGCTGGATAGTAAGAAAAGACTTTCCAAAAACAAGAGCCAGCGACAAAAAGTAAAACCGGATTAATTTCGTACATACGTTAACCCGTTTTCGGGGAATATCCTTTATCATATATATCCTATAAATAATTGTGTTTTGGTGTGATGAAGGGTTATCGATAATGGAGAGAAGACGATATAACACGGTAAAAGACGTAAGATGGGTATTCAAAGTCTTATTTAACCTCGATAAAATTCCTGATGGTAGGTTAATATGGTTGAAAATGGGCTCAAAAACACGATAATTGGCTCAAATTCTCTTGCGTTCTCTGCGTAACCTCTATGTTCTCTGCGATACTCCTTCCCGCATAAAGGTATCGCAAAGAAAGCTGAGGTTAGGCAGAGAATGCAAAGAAAAAAATCGAGATTGTGATCAATTGAGAAAATGAAGGGAAGGTTTACCATAATCATCATTTCACTAGTTACCATTTCAGTTATCCTGGTAAATGCCTGCAAAAAAAATGATTACACCGCCTTTCCAAGACCCCACCCCATAACATTTGAAATTCCTGCAGGTTTCCCCTTACCCGTTTATAATTTTGAAGATAATGCGCTTACCGAAGAGGGATTCCAGTTGGGAAGGAAGCTTTTTCATGATCACCGCCTGTCTAAAAATCTGGATGTAACCTGCGCTTCCTGTCACCAGCAAAATGCGGGTTATACCACTTTCGATCATGACCTTGGCCACGGCACCGACCACCAGCATACTACACGTAACGTTCCCGGCATATTTAATATGGTTTGGCAGCATGCCTTTCAATGGGACGGGAGCGTTGCCAAACTCATCGACCAGCCGCTTACCTGCCTTACCGCACCTGAAAAATTGGGTGAATCCGTGGATGGGGTGATCGCAAAAATCAAGGACGATGACGATTATAAAAAAATGTTCGGAAAGGCATTTGGTGATGAACAAATGACAGGTGAAAGAATTTCAAAGGCGCTGGTACAATTTGTGGCTTCGCTTGTTTCTGCCGGTTCGCAGTACGACAGAGTGAAGGCAGGCAGAGAAAGTTTTAATGCATCACAACAGCAGGGTTATGATTTGTTTCAGAAGCATTGCGTTTCCTGTCACGCCGAACCCTTGTTTACCGATGTCAGTTACCGCAACAATGGGATGCCGCTCAATCCTTTTCATTCCGATTTTGGGCGTATGCAGGTGACGGGTAGTGCGGGCGATTCGCTAAAATTCAAGGTGCCTTCACTAAGAAATGTGGCCCTTACCGCATATTATGGCCATGATGGTCGGTGGGAAGCTATATCGGAAGTGCTGGAACATTATAATACCGGAATACAGGATGGCCCTACGCTCGATCCTTTATTAAAAAATAAGATTCCGCTAACTGACCTGGAAAAATTTTACCTGCAGGAATTTCTATTTACGCTTACTGACAGCGTTTTTGTAAATAACCCTCGGTTCGGTGAACCATAATTATTTGGTTATCCTTCTTGCCTGCATCGCGTCTTTCACCTGGCGTTGTTTTTCAATTTCCGAAGTCTGCGATTCGATATCTTTTTTATTCTGCGAAATTTTATCTTCGAGACTGCGCATTTTGCTTTCAAGTGATTTCTGATCGTCCTGCAGGTTGTTCAGCTTTTTTTCCTGTTTGCTGATGAGGTTTGACTGGTCGGTGATCTGCACTTCGAGGTTATAGGCTTCAATCACCGGGACAATAGTTGATAAGTAAGTCTTAGCCTCATCGTTCCTGTACGATTCATCAACGGTGCGAAGGGCAACATTTTCATTTGGCCGGCCCACTATCAGGTTCACTACAGAGGATTTATCGCGGCGGCTCTTTCGATCTACCTTAAAATACAAATCGGCCAATTCACCATCGGTTGGCGTCATGCGAACTCCCTTATAGATCTGCCATCCTTTACTTACATCGTCCCTGACACCGTTTTTCAGCATATTATCTTTAATTGCTTTTTCTACAATATCAGGATCGTAAGGAAGTTCTATTACAGCAGAAATTTTGTCAGTTTTCTGCATTTCAATCTTGCCGGTATTTGCTACTGGCTGCGAGAAAGAGAAAAAATGAGCGGTAAATAGTATTACAACCGCCAGTATAATTTTCTTCATAAAAAGTTGTTTTGGGTAATTGTGTTTGATGATGCAAATATCAGCCCAAAGCAGCAACATCAACAATATCCAGTAGTTTTATGAAAAATAATTTCTCTTGAGCGGTATCAAAAAGTTAGCGGGTCACACGCTGTGGTATGGGGTTCCTAAAATATTCAGCCGCTTTTTGAACTATGGATTAACCCTTTTGGGGTTCAGGTTGTTTGATGCGGCCACCACGAGTGATCTTACCCAGGTATACGCCATTGTTCCCTTTTTAAATGTATTGTTCACCTACGGATTGGAAACCAGTTTTTTCAGGTTTGCACAGATTGAGGATCCTAAAAAAATATACAACACACTGGGCATATCGGTAATCGTAAGCACCATATTATTTACCATGCTGCTTTTCACTTTTAAGGCGCCAGTTACCAGTTTTCTAGAATTAAATAATCATCCGCAATATGTAAGCTGGATGTTTGGAATTATATTTTTTGATACACTGATGGTGATACCATTATCAAAATTACGACTGGAGGAAAGGCCGAGAAAATATGCACTGATCAATGTGGGCTCGATTGTCATCAATATCGCCATTGTTTTCTTTTTTCTTTTTTTATGCAAGGGCGCATATGAAACCGACAGGCATAGTATGCTTGGGTTGTTATACGATCCAAACATCGGTGTAGGATATTTTATTTTGGCGAACCTGGCTGCAAGCGCATTTTCGCTGCTTTTTTTGTATAAAGAATTTTTACAGCTTCGCCCGGTTTTCGACATAAAACTCTGGAAGCAGGTAATGTATTATTCTTACCCTCTTATAATAGTTGGTTTTGGAGGCATGATAAATGAAATGCTCAGCAGAGTCATTTATAAAAAAGTATTACACGGCAACCTACTCGAAGAAGACCGCCAACTGGGTATTTTCGGTGCTAATTATAAACTGGCAGTACTCATTACCATCTTCATCCAGATATTCAGATTAGCGGCAGAGCCGTTTTTCTTTAATCAAAGCACAAGGGAAGATGCGAGGAAAATATACGCGCGCGTAAT
>JBDTMM010000004.1:0-20112 GCA_039934275.1 Flavitalea sp.
TTTTAAACTTTGAATTAGGATTTAAAACCATGTGTTCTAAAAAATGAGCTGTACCTTTAGGAAGCTTTAATTGATTTTCAAAATAACTTCCTCCTAACATTAGCAAATTGGCTGTAAAGTCTTTTATATCTTTTAGATCCGTTGTTAACGATTACGGTTCCATTATTATCGGCCGAATTAAGGTCGTATTGTTCATAATAAAACAAACCCTGCCTGTTGGCATCGGTAATAAAATAAGGAGTTGTTGTTGAAGGGCTGGCCAGGGTTCGCAGTCCGGCCATTGTAATTTGTGTTTGCGAGTAAGTGGCACCCGAAATGAACAGGGTTAAGAATAATAGGGTAGATAGTTTCATGTTGATAGATTAAAGGGTTTCCTGAACTAACAAAAACCGAACCAAACCCTCTTCTTTCATTTAATTCCCGAAGCCGGAAAGGTAAGGTAGTGGCGCATTTCGTTGTGATAGCTGTTTGCTTCTTTAGCTGCGGCAGCCGCAAAATCCGTTGTTGAAGATGCAAAGATGATGGTCCTGCTTGCATTAACAAGAAGACCGGCATCGGTATTAAGTCCTTTTGCAGAAATCTCCTTAAGGCTTCCACCCTGGGCTCCTACACCGGGAACAAGAAAAAAATGATCGGGGTACGTTTTGCGGATCTCACTGAACACGTCGGCTCTTGTGGCTCCGATAACGAACATGAGGTTACCAGTATTGCCCCAGCCCGCTGCCTTTTTCATAACTTCCTCATATAAACGATGTTTACCAGTGTTCAACATTTCAAAATCTTCGGCGCCGGGATTGGAAGTGAGCCCGAGTAAGATCGTCCACTTTCCCTCGTATTTCATAAATGGAACTATGCTGTCTGCGCCCATGTACGGCGCAACGGTTACCGCGTCAAAATTCAGCGTTTTAAAAAAAGCCTTTGCATATTGATTGGCAGTATTGCCAATGTCGCCTCGTTTTGCATCGGCGATGGTAAAATGAGTAGGAGGAATATACTGAACGGTTTTTTGAAGAGACTCCCACCCTTTTGGACCCAGGGATTCGTAAAAAGCGGTGTTGATCTTATAAGCGACACAGTGTTCGAGCGTGGCATCGATGATTTGTTTATTGAAAGAAAACTGGGGGTCGGGTTTCGATAATAAATGCGGAGGGATCTTTTCAATGTCGGAGTCAAGTCCCACGCAGAGATAGGAACCCTTTGCTTTGATCTCGCTTATCAGTTGCTCGCGCGTCATCCGCTGTGTTTTGGTTTGGAAGTATGGAAAATAATCTACTTACATTTCTACCACTTCGGCCCTGCGTTCGTTGCTCATATTGGCATTTCTCATTGCGATGCTGCGTGCAGCAGTGCCCGCGAAAGATATGAAGGCGCTCTTCGACAATTCATCGTTGGTCATCATCACAGGAACACCAGAATCGCCGCCTTCCCGAATGGTTTGTATCAGCGGAATATCTCCGAGATAAGGAATTTCATATTCTTCTGCGAGCCGCTTCCCGCCCTCTTTACCAAAGATGTATTGCCTGTTTGCAGGAACATCTACATTGCCCGGCGTTACGAAGTAACTCATATTTTCGACCAGCCCGATCACTGGAACTTTTATTTGCGCCTGCCCGAACATGGCGATTGCTTTTTTTGCATCTGCGAGTGCCACCTCCTGTGGAGTGGTTACCACAACGATACCCGTGATAGGCACTGTTTGTACAAGTGTAAGATGTATGTCTCCAGTGCCTGGAGGCATGTCGATGATCAGATAATCCAGTTCTTCCCAATAAACCTCTGTTACAAATTGTTTAATCGCGCTGCTGGCCATGGGTCCGCGCCATACTACCGCACTTTTATCATCTACTAATAATCCGATACTCATCAGCTTGATACCATATTTTTCGAGGGGTACTATTAACCCCTTACCGTTGTTGCCGGGTATCATCATGGGGCGTTGTCCACGCACACCAAACATGATAGGAACGCTCGGGCCATAAATATCCGCATCCATCAGTCCCACTTTTGCGCCGTCCTGTGCAAAGGCAAGGGCGAGATTCGCAGCAACGGTACTCTTTCCAACTCCACCCTTTCCGCTAACTACGGCTATAATATTTTTCACTTTTGGAAGAACCGCCTCGTTATTCCGGTTCGAGGTGGTGTTTGAAGTAAAGTTCACCACCACCGAAGCGTCCTTATTAACCAGTATTTTGATGGCGTTTATGCAGGCATTCCGAATCAGGTCTTTCAGTGGGCATGCGGGAGTGGTTAAAACCACTGTAAACGAAACATTGTTTTCGTCAACAACAATATCCCTTACCATGTTCAGGGTTACAATGTCCTTACCAAGGTCGGGTTCCTGCACATTGCCCAGCGCTTCCAGTACTTTTTCCTGCGTCATATAATCTTTGTATCTAAGGCGCAAAATTAATCATTGCATGGCTTACATTCGGCAAGTATTTAGGAGTTGCAGTGTGTTAAAATTTTATGTGTGAATCAGGCTATTAAACAAAAATCGTAGGTTTGAAATGATGAACAGAGTTATACCCGGCCTGATCGTATTGGCGGCCTTTCTTCCTTTTGGTGCAAAGGCCCAGTTTGAAAAACTCAAAGACTCAGTGGTGCAATTATACGGGGTGGTAATGACTGCTGACAGCCTCGAAGGCATTCCTTCTGTTACAGTAATGATCAAGGGCGAGAACCGCGCCACTGTGAGTAATGAACAGGGTGTATTTTCCATTGTGGTGATGAAGGGGGATAAGGTAGAGTTTACTTCTGTGGGATACAAACCAAAACTGGTAGATATTCCGCGAAATCTCGAAGGCAACCAGTATAGCCTCATACAACTGATGGTGACGGATACCCAGTATCTGCCGGCTACCATTATCCGGCCAAGACCTACGCGGGAACAGTTTGACCGCGACTTTGTAAATACCAACGTACCCAACGATCAATATGAAATAGCGCGGCAGAATACGGAAGAATCGAAACGAAGAATTCTTGAGCGAGGCTTGCCGCGCGACGGAACGGAAGCCGCCAACCTAACTTTAAGAAATGTTGCTGCACGCCAATATTATCTTGGCCAGGCACCACCTCAAAATATTCTCAACCCTTTTGCCTGGTCGGAATTTGTAAAGGCGTGGAAACGCGGAGACTTCAAAAGGAAAGATTAATTTTCTTTGCTTGCTAAATCATAACGCTTAATGACGATTAATACCATTGCTGTCATCGGCGCTGGCACCATGGGTAATGGTATCGCGCATGTATTTGCACAATCGGGCTTCCGTGTTCACCTTATCGATGTAAACGAAACACAACTTCAAAAGGCTATACAAACCATTTTTAAGAACCTAGACAGGCAGATCACAAAAGGAAATATTACCGAAGAACAAAAAGTAACGGCAACCAATAATATTCGGCCTTTTCAAAGCATTGCTGATGGTGTTAAAAATGCACAATTAATTATTGAGGCCGCAACAGAAAACACAGAATTGAAATTAAAAATCTTTAAGGAGATCGATGCTTCAGCGCCCGGGGAAAGTATTTTGGCATCCAACACGTCTTCTATCTCTATTACCAAAATGGCGGCTGCAACAACCCGGCCCGGCCAGGTGATAGGGATGCATTTTATGAATCCGGTACCGGTAATGAAATTAGTGGAGATCATCAATGGATTTGCAACAACAAAAGAAACCGAAAAAACAATCGTCGCAATTACAAAGCAATTAGGAAAAATTCCTTGTGTGGTAAACGACTATCCCGGGTTTATCGCCAACAGGATACTGATGCCTATGATCAACGAAGCGATATATAGCTTACACGAAGGCGTTGCGGGTGCGGAAGAGATTGATACCATCATGAAACTCGGTATGGGCCACCCGATGGGACCTTTAGAACTCGCAGATTTTATTGGTCTTGATGTTTGCGTGGCCATATTGAATGTGTTGTACGAAGGATTTGGCAAGGTGCATTATGTTCCTTGTCCTTTGCTTACGAACATGGTGCTTGCAGGTAAATTAGGAGTGAAATCGGGCGAAGGGTTTTATAAATATGAAGGTTCGAAGAAAGTGACTTCCTCCCCATCCAGTTCTTCATAATAAACGATTCTCGATTGGGAAAGAACAGGTGCCGTAATACCGACTTCAGAAATAATTTCCTGGTTGGTAATTATTCTTGCTTCATCCCACAGGTTTTCATCAATAAACGACTGCAACAATGTTGCACCGCCCTCAACGATAACGCTTAATATATTTAATTGATGCAGTGCATGAACGATCTGGTGAACAAGGTTAACATCGTTAGCGACCTGGTAATATAAAATATTACCAACTTGTTCATGCCTGATGGTATTAAAAACAATTGTTTTTACGCTGCCGTTTAGAAGTTGTAAAGATGCAGGGAGATGTAGTTCCTTATCGATTACAATTCTTACAGGAGAATTGTCCGTCCACAAACGATTGGATAATTGGGGATCATCTGCAGCGGCGGTGTTTGTTCCGATAAGAATGGACGATTCTTCACTTCGCCATTTATGTACCAGCCTGTTAGTGACACTACCAGTAATGTATAATCGCTTTTTCTTTACTCCTATTATTTTATTTTTTGTTTGCGCCCATTTTAAAATAATATATGGGCGGTGGCTGGTATGAAAAGTTAGGAATCGTTTGTTTAATTTTTTACATTCGTCTTCTAAAATTCCGGTAGTTACATCAACGCCTGCTGCCAGTAGTTTTTCTATCCCTTTTCCATCCACTTCTGTAAAAGGGTCGCGGCACCCGACTATTACCCGTGGAATTTTGTTATGGATGATAAGATCTGCGCAGGGTGGCGTTTTTCCATGGTGCGCACATGGCTCGAGTGATATATAGATCGTTGAAGAGGGTACCAGGTGCTGATTCTCTACAGAAACGGAATTAAGGCAGTTTACTTCCGCGTGCGGGCCGCCATACACCTTATGATATCCTTCACCGATTATTTTTTGGTTATGCACCAACACCGCACCCACCATTGGGTTTGGTGCCACTTTGCCGGCACCCATAGCCGCAAGCTCAATGCATCTTCGCATGTATTTTTCGTGATCGTGCAAGTTTACTGATTCGTTCAAAAGTATGAAACGGAATCAATTAAATTTGCGCCCAATGACCATCACAGAGGCGAACCAAAAATTATTGTTCCAGTTGTACTACGATTATGATGACCGTGAAGCTGGAAATATTGCTGACTGGATTATGGAAAACCTCACCGGCTGGAAAAAAATCGACCGCGTTTTGAACAATACTGTCCGAATGTCATCTGGGCAGGAATTGCAGTTGCAAAAATATATTGACGAAACATTGCTTCACAAACCCGTTCAGTACATATTGAATGAAGCCTGGTTCTGCGGGCTAAAATTATATGTTGATGAAAATGTACTGATACCACGGCCCGAAACAGAAGAACTGGCAGAATGGATTATCGCCGAAAAAAGCAATAAAAAAAATTCGGTTCTCGACATCGGTACAGGAAGCGGGTGCATTGCAGTGGCACTTAAAAATAAAGTGAATTCATTTATCGTAAATGCCTGCGACATTAGCGGAGATGCACTTCAGGTTGCGCAAAAAAATGCGGACACTTATCAATCAGAAATCAACTTCTATCAAAATAATATCCTTGATAAAAATACATGGAGCGATCTTCCTTCAATAAATATTATCGTTAGTAATCCGCCATACATTCCTGCAAAAGAAAAAATAGGGATGAATAAAAATGTTACACTCCACGAACCAGGCATTGCTTTGTTTGTTGCAAATGACGATCCGCTGATTTTTTATAAAACAATCATAGATTTTGCAAAGGAAAAATTGATAGTTGGCGGTAGTATTTTTGTGGAAATACATGAAGATCTTTCAGCTGAGACTTCGTTTCTGTTTAAAAATGCAGGATATAAAAATGTAGCCGTGAAAAAAGACATGCAGGGAAAAAATCGGATGATACGCGCCTACTGAACACCATTTTTATCCACCATCAAAACGGTTTTTGCTCCGAGGTCCCTTGCTACACGCATAACAGCAACCACCTCGTCTACAGGTACCATTTTATCAGCATTGATAGCTATGGTAGCGTTAGTGGAATCTTTCATGATCATTGGTTGGAGGTAAGCTTTTAAACCTTCCAGCTCAACAGACTTGCCATTGATGATGTAGTGTTTTTTCAGGTCGATATTTACAACAACGGTTTGCTTTGTCTTGGTGTCGCCCTTTGCTTTAGGGTTTGAAAGTTTAACCACGTTGGGATTTGCCAGTGTTGAGGCGATCAGAAAGAACATGAGAAGGATGAACAGGATGTCGTTCAACGGTCCTGTGTGTACTTCGGTATGCGTTTTTAGTTTCCTTCTTACGTTCATTAAATGAGGTTTTATTTGGTGGGTTCCTGTAGTATGTCAACAAATTCCGCGCTTGCCATCTCTATCCTGTTACCCGTTTTATCAATCTGCGTATTCAGATAATTATAAGCAATGTACCCAAGCAAACCGATGATAAGGCCAAGCGCAGAAGAAATCAGCTTAGTATAAATACCATCGGCCATGGACTGAATGGTGAATTCACCAGTTGATGCCAGCCTGAAAAACAATTGGAACATCCCGAAGATGGTACCCAAAAATCCGAACATCGGTGCTATACCGGCTATAAGTGAAAGAATATTCAGGTTACGTTCCATTTTGTACATTTCGAGCTTGCCCACATTTTCCATACTCTTTTCAATGGCATCGATGGGTTTGCCAATACGCTGGATTCCTTTGTCGATTACCCGTGCTACCGGATTGTTGGTGTTCTTAGCCATTGACCTTGCGGCGTTTACATTTCCGGAAACGATATTGTCGCGGATAATATTCATAAAATTATCTTCCACCCTGGATGCTTTGCGGATGTATATTAGTCTTTCGAAAAATACAAAAACCGCGATTACGAACAGCAAACCCAAAGGGATCATCAATACACCGCCCTTTGATAAAAGGTCAATGATGCTGATCTTTGGTTCTGCCTGAACAAGTGCCGATGCCGCCTGTCCTGCTGCCGCTGAAGTATCAACCTGGAGAAAGAATAAATTCATTTATAGGTTTTTAAGTGTTGTAAAGGTTATAAAAAAATCTTGTGAAATTTGTTAAGATATTTCATATATTTAAGAACACCTCAATGAAAATTCTATGCGAAAGGCCGCCCTTACAGGTTTTTTTACGGGAATAATCATCTCGGTCATTTTGATCGGTGCAACTTATCTGCGGAAGTATATACCCGGCACCGTTACTGCCAACCTGGTGTTTCGCTTATTTTTCTTCGGAAGTATTGTTTGTGTACTTTGGCTCTCCCTCAATTATTACTCGAGAAAATCGGCCGTTAAATGGATGACGCTTGGAATTACTGGCATCATGTCGAGTATCATTGCAGCCATCCTTGTAAGCATTTTCCGTGCACCATATAGTTTCGCCAACTATCATTTTCGCGATGTGATGATCGCACTCATTCTCATTCCTATCGTGATCACCTTCATCTATTATCTTCGCAACAAAAACAGGTTACCCATGCATGACCACGACAAAAATCACGAGCTTATTTTTTAATGAGTTCCGCTCTGCTTCACCATCATAGCCTGTATTTGTTTCATCGTATGTTCCATCCCGTCAGGGCTTCCATCTAAAAATATCACATTGCCCTTGCCATATTCCGCAAAATTCTTAATGGCTTCTGTCCACATACTAAATAGGATCACGTTGGTATCGAGATTAGCCTGTTTCATTTGCTCTGCAGCTTCGGTCATACCCTTGGCCACTTCCTGGCGGAAGAGCGCAACTCCCTGACCTCGGAGTCTTGCAGCTTCTCGTTCTGCCTCCGCAGCGATCTTTATTGAATTACCATCTGCTTCAGCAGCTTTTGTTTTTGTAATCAGCAAGGCCTGCCCTTCGTTTTCTGCGGCGGCTTTCAGATTATTACTAGCCACCACGCGGCTCATGGATTCAATAATAGCCTTGTCGAAGGTGATGTCGTTGATCTGGAGATCGAGAAGGTGATAACCCCATTCTTCCAGCAGGGAATCGATCTGTTCTTTTACGTATTCTACTATTTCACGACGGAGTGCCAGGATTTCTGCCTGGCGTTTTGTGGCCACGAACGAACGAACGGTTCCTTCAATGGTTCGGGTGAGTGCCTGCATCAGCTCGCGCTCGCTGATAAATTTAAAGGCCACTTTCTTTATCGTGTCCTCATTTGCATTTTGCACTGCGAATAAAAGCATGTTCTTGAAATACACATTTGCCTGGTCGGCAGTAACGGCCTGGAACTCCATTTCAATTGAACGGTTCTGGATGCTTATTTTTTTATATATCTGTTCTATGAAAGGGATGATTAGCCTGAGTCCTGGTAACAGTACACGTTGATATTTCCCGAAAACCGTTACCACTCCAACCATACCCTGATTGATGGTCTTTAAACCAGCAAAAAGGATAAGGATAATGAGAATGATCCACCAGTATTGAATTAAATAAGTCATGCAATTGTTTTGATGAAAGTACTATATAACTTTGACTTCTATCTTTAGTATGGATAATCATTACGAGCTGATAATTGTTGGCGGTGGCCCAATTGGTTTGGCCTGCGCACTTGAGGCAAAAAAAAGAGGAATTGATTTTGTGATCATTGAAAAAGGATGCCTGGTAAATTCTTTGTACAATTATCCATTCAATATGACCTTTTTCTCCACTTCCGAAAAGCTGGAAATTGGAGCAATTCCCTTTGTTTCGAATAATATAAAACCCACTCGGGCAGAGGCGCTTGAATATTACAGAAGGGTCGCCGTATCGAATAAGGTGAATATAAAACTCCAGGAAACTGTTCATAGTTTCAAATCCGAAGGTGGAGAATACGAAGTAAATACTTCAAAAAAAATATACCGCTGCAAATTTATCATTATTGCCACCGGTTTTTACGACATACCTGTGCTGATGCATGTTCCGGGCGAAGGAATGGATAAAGTGACCCACTACTACAAGGATCCGCATTTTTATGCCATGCAAAAGGTAGTGGTGGTTGGCGCAAACAATTCCGCGGTGGACGCTGCCCTGGAAACTTTTCGCAAAGGTGCATCGGTAACAATGGTAACCCGCGGACCTGGCATTGGCAAACGCGTGAAATACTGGGTAAAACCAGATATAGAAAACAGGATAACGGAAGGAAGTATCGCCGCACATTTTTCATCTACCCTTGCCGAAGTACGCGAAAAAGAAGTGGACATATTAACGCCCGGAGGTATTGTAACCATAGAGAATGATTACGTAATTGCAACAACGGGTTATAAACCCGATTTTGATTTTTTAAGAAGGTCGGGAATTACATTGTCTGAAGATGATGTATTGCAACCCTCGCACAATAGCGAAACGATGGAATCAAATCTTTCTAACGTATATCTTGCAGGTGTAGTTGTTGGTGGAATGAATACCCATTCGTGGTTCATTGAAAACTCGCGCGAACACGCGATTAAGATATTAAAAGACATCGCTAAAGACTAAGACCTTTCTTCCCAGATCATCGCAAGGTGAACTATGGTTTCCACGCTTTTCTGCATATCCTGAACGCTCACGTATTCGTGTTTTCCGTGAAAGGCCATTTCACCGGTAAATAAATTTGGGCAGGGCATTCCCATAAACGACAACCTGCATCCATCAGTACCACCACGTGCCGGATGGTTTATAACAATTATTCCTGTTCGAAGAATGGCTTTTCTTGCATATTCAGAAACCTGCGGGTAATTGTCGAGCACTTCCTTCATGTTTCGGTATTGTTCTGTTACCTTAAAATCTGCCTTTGAGCCGGGATATTTCAGCAGCACTTCATCCAGACGATCCCTTAGATAATTTTCAAACTCGCCCAATTTCCTCGTGGAAAAATCGCGGATGATAAAATCGATAGTCGCCGTTTCAGCTATTGCATTCATTCGCACAGGATGAAAAAACCCCTCTCGGTGCTCAGTGGTTTCTGGTGAATATGAATCATTGGGTAATGTTTCAATAAACGTGGAAGCAATTTTAATTGCATTGACCAGTTTATCTTTTGCATACCCGGGGTGCGCGCTTACCCCGTGGATAGTTATAGTTACACCATCAGCAGAAAAATTTTCATCTTCATACGCGCCGGCTTCACCTCCATCGAGCGTGTAACCAAAGTCGGCGGCCAGCTTTTGCATATTTACATTATCCACTCCTCTTCCTATTTCTTCATCGGGTGTAAATAATATCCTTATGGCGCCATGCTTTGTTTCAGGATGGGTAATTAAATAATAGGTAAAGTCCATGATCACCGCGATCCCTGCTTTGTCATCGGCACCTAATAAGGTAGTACCAGATGCGGTGATAATATCGTCGCCGGTTTTTTGTTTCAGGTAAGGATGATCTTCGGTGGAAATTATTTGTGATGTATCATCGGGAAGCATGATGTCTTCCCCGTTATAGTTTCGGTGTACGATGGGTTTTACATTCAGTCCGCTGCTATCGGGTGAGGTGTCCATGTGTGCGCAATAACATAATACGGGTAATTTTTTATCGGTATTGGAAGGAATGGTGGCGTAAACAATTCCAAATTCATCGAGGTGTGCATCCGCGACGCCCATAGCAGTTAATTCATCTGCCAAAAACCGTCCTAATATTTTCTGTTTGGCAGTTGAAGGGGAAGTTGGTGAAGCGGAATCACTCTGCGTATCAAAAGTTACGTATTTTAAAAATCGCTGCTCCACGGTAAACTGGTAATTATCCAACATCAATGAGTAATTTCGGGCAAGTTAAAAATTTATGTCGTTACAAACTCATAAAGGGCCGTTGATAAAGCAGGGTTGGGCCCGGGCGCTCATTCTTTTGATCGCTTACGTTTTGCTAACCGTGATGGCAGGAATGCTGATAGATAAATACTTAGTGCCGCAGAAGGTTGCATCTGGCCAAACAGTATCACCCGAAATAGTTATAACCACCTCTACTCTTTTTTTCTTCACCGTTTCGTTCATCATATCTATCGTTACCGTTTTTGTTTGCAGAAAATTTCTTGATAAAAGAAGTTTTGTAAGTCTGGGATTGAAGCCAAAATATTTTTTCCCAGGTGGAATAATCGGACTGCTGACGGGATTATTTTTGGTTTGTACCGGAGCTCTCGTAATCTATTCTTTAGATGGACTAAAATGGGTAGATATTTCTTTTAAAGCAGAGGATTTTTTCAGCAGCATTATTTTACTGATCATGGTTGCGGTGTCTGAAGAATTGGTATTCAGGGGATATATTCTCAGGAACTTTGGCAAGTCTTTTAATCAGTGGCTTTCACTGCTCATCACCTCTGTATTATTTGCATTAGTACACATTTCGAACCCTGGCATACCAGTGCTTGGCATGATAAATATTTTTCTGGGAGGGCTGGCACTCGGGCTAGCCTATATGTATAGCCGCAATTTATGGGCGCCGATTCTTTTTCATTTTAGTTGGAATTTTTTCCAGGGACCGGTGCTTGGATTTCCGGTAAGCGGCTTTCCGTTCAGCAGTATTCTTAGTGCCGAAGAAACGCAAGCCTATTGGTTAAACGGTGGTGATTTTGGTTTTGAAGGATCGGTGGTTTGCACTGTATTGCTAATAGTTGCCTGCACGATATTTGCCTGGTTGAATATTGAACGCACACCAAAACCAGCAATGGCGTAATTTTACTTACTTACCAACTGGTCCTTTTCAAATATTATTTTTCTTTGGGGAACGGATATGTTGTGGAAGATGTCGGGCATGATATATACGAGGTTTTCGGGCGAACTGTATGCCACATCAAAATATTTCCAGGTATTTCCTTCATCCATCGACTGTCCAACCATATAAGAAACGATCTGCGCTTTTTTTCCATCGATCATGGTTGACCTTGTTTTTTCCACCACGCATTGCCATTCATTAATTTGATTCACCATCTGTACCACCTGCACTTTTTCTGGACTCTCATTGGCGATGGAACTGTTGATATTGCGTGTTCTGGCGATGTATTCCTTAAAATCGCGCGTGCCTCCGTAGTATTTAATCACTCCGGGGTAACTGATGGATAAATAATCGTTCCAGTCGTTCTTTTTGAATGCCTGGTTAAGGCTATCGGCAAATTTTATAGCGTGTATTGTAGCTATTGAATTTTTCTTCTGGGCATCTAAAAGCGAAGTGACGCATAAACAAGCAGACAGAAACACAAAAGTTTTCAGGGCTTTCATAGGGACGATTTGGTCCAAAATATAAAATATCCCGCCCCAATGCAAGGGCGGGATGAAAACTTAACCTTCGGTATATGCTTTTGCTTAATATCTAAGGCATTATGATGCGGGAACCACCGGCAATGTCTACCAATTCTATGTCAAAAATGAGGTCCTTCCCCGCTAAGGGGTGGTTTGCGTCCAGTATCACATGCTCTACTTCCACTTCTTTTATAACCACTGGAATCACTTCACCGGCGCCGTTGGTCATATTTAATTGCATACCCACTTCCGGTTTCATGTCGGGAGGAAAATTTGTTTTTGGAAACTCTATAATGCGGCTTTCGTCCGACGGTCCGTAAGCATCGTTTGCCTGGATATGCACTGTTTTTTTATCCCCGACAGACATACCGGTCACTCCATCATCAAAACCTTTTATCACATCACCCTTACCTACTGTAAATTCGAGGGGTTCTCTTCCTGAAGAGCTATCGAATGTTGACCCGTCTGCTAAGCGGCCGTGATAATGTACCTTAACCTTGTCACCAGATTTTGCGTTTGCCATGAGCTGCTTTTATTGTTAATAAAAATAAAGATTTGCCGCGAAAGTAATGGATTCCAGTATTTTTATCCTTTACCCATTGAATGTTAATTATGAACAAATACCTCTTGTTGTTTTTTACCGGGATACTTATTTATTTCTGCGGATGCAGCCAGCCTTCCGGCGTGCAGCAAAATAATGTTCATTCAAAAATCATTCCGGCTGCCGAAAGATTAAATGTGGTACTGCCTTTGCTGAAGGGTAAACGGGTGGCGGTGTTTTCGAACAATACTTCCATGGTGGGCAACACCCATCTTGTTGATACATTGTTAAAGCTTCATGTAGATATTAAAAAAATCTTCGCTCCTGAGCACGGTTTCAGGGGAAATGCGGATGCCGGCGAAAATGTGAGTAATTCCACAGACAAAGAAACAGGCGTGGAAGTGATTTCTCTTTACGGCAAAAAAAGAAAGCCTGCCAAAGATGATGTGCAGGATGTTGACGTGATTCTTTTCGACATACAGGACGTGGGCACCAGGTTCTTCACCTACATTTCATCGCTCCAGGATCTTATTGGCGGCTCAATGGAACTAGATAAGCCGATCATCATACTCGACAGGCCCAATCCAAACGGATTTTATGTAGATGGACCTGTGTTGAAGCCCGCATTCAAATCGTTTTTGGGCATGCAGCAAATTCCGATAGTATATGGAATGACAATAGGCGAATATGCAAAAATGCTCATCGGTGAGAACTGGATCGATTCGGCATCAAGAAGTAAAAAAGGCAGGCACTTTACACTTACGGTGGTTCCGTGTGAAAACTACACGCACAAAAGCAAATACACACTACCGATAAAACCTTCACCCAACCTGCCAGACATGGCATCTATTTATTTATACCCTTCTACGTGTTT
The DNA here is from genome assembly GCA_039934275.1 of Flavitalea sp. Lineage (GTDB taxonomy): Bacteria > Bacteroidota > Bacteroidia > Chitinophagales > Chitinophagaceae > Flavitalea. Next base: position 13,659 of record JBDTMM010000004.1, read on the forward strand.
TGTAGAAGGAACGGTGATGAGTGAAGGAAGGGGAACAGACATGGCGTTCCAGGTTTTCGGTCATCCCACATTACCGGATACACTGTACAGCTTTACACCACACAGTAAACCTGGCGCCACAAATACAAAACTGCTCGATCGTAAATGTTATGGCTGGAACCTTGGCGGTACAAATGAAGAGGTATTGAAAAAGACCGACGGAAAAGTGCAGGTTAAATGGATCGCAGAGGCATACCGGCTATTTCCGCGTAAGGATAGTTTCTTTTTAAATAATGGTAAAAATTTCAACCGTCTCGCGGGTAATGATGAACTGATAGTGCAGATAAAAAACGATATAAGTGAAAAAGAGATCCGTGACAGCTGGAAACCGGGGTTGGATAACTTTAAACGGATCAGAAAAAAATACCTGATGTACAAAGATTTTGAATAATGACAAAACAAATATCGCAGCCACGAGTTGTTTTTATGGGTACACCAGAATTTGCGGTGGCTTCGCTGGATGCACTGATAAAAAATGGATTTAATGTTGTGGGTGTAATCACGGCACCTGATAAACCCGCGGGGCGCGGAATGAAAACAACTACGAGTGCTGTAAAAAATTACGCACTTGAACATCAACTCCACCTTTTACAACCTCCCAAATTAAAAGAGCCGGAATTTATAGAACAATTAAAAGCGTTGCGAGCCGACGTGCAGGTAGTAGTTGCATTCAGAATGCTTCCTGAAGTGGTGTGGAACATGCCCGCACTTGGAACTGTAAATGTACATGCATCGCTGCTTCCCGATTATCGTGGTGCGGCTCCCATCAACTGGGCCATCATCAATGGTGAAACAAAAACCGGGGTCACTACCTTTAAACTTGCACAGGAAATAGACACGGGAAATATTTTGCTGCAGCAAGAAGTACCTATTGATGAAAATGAAACTGCAAGCGAACTACACGATGCATTAAAAGAAGCAGGCGCCTTAATATTAATAAAAACATTAAAGGGCTTAATCGATGGCTCTATACTCGAACAGCCGCAAAACGAGATGGCTACTAACGAGAACAAGCGACCGAAACACGCTCCAAAAATATTTACTGAAACCTGCAAAATAGATTGGAACAAAACGGCAGCAGAAATTTATAATTTAATTCGCGGACTTTCTCCATACCCGGCCGCTTTTACGCAATTACAGGGAAAACTGTTTAAAATCTATAATGCCGATAAAACAAACGAACCGGTTAGGCGCGAACCAGGGTCATTTGAAACGGACAATAAAACCTTCCTCCGCTTCGTTTGTGCAGATGGATACCTCTATGCCAGGCAAATACAAGCGGAAGGGAAAAAAAGGATGAACATTGAGGATTTTTTAAAGGGCTTCAGACCATAATATTTTTTGGCCATCTTTCGAAAATCCCGTATATTGATTATCACGATTGTTCCATCTTAAACCTAAAGTGATTGCATATGAAAAAAGTTGCAGACGTTATATCTCGCAAAGGAGGAAATATTACCAACGTTTCACCAAATACTACAGTACTTGAAGCCCTGAAAATTATGGCCGACCAAAATATTGGTTCGGTGATGGTAATGGAAAATGACCAGTACCGCGGCATCGTAACAGAAAGAGATTATTCCCGTAAAGTAATACTCAAAGGAAAATCTTCTACCGATACACCCGTCTCAGAAATCATGTCATCAGATTTTCCTCGCGTAACACCGCAGGATTCTATCGACTATTGTATGCAGTTAATGTCCGACAGAAACATTCGCTACCTGCCCGTATTTGAAGGTGAGCAATTACGCGGCATCCTATCCATTAATGATGTTGTAAAGGAAACCATACTTTCACATGAAGAAACAATTACCCAATTAAAAGATTACCTGCACGCCAGCATGTAATTATTTTTCATTTACCACTGTAAGGTCGTTCAGTTCAACAGTAATGGGCATCATACCCAACTGCACCACTGCTTTTTTACCTTTTATTTCCTTTACTTCTCCTATCTGGTGATTTTTTTTCATCAGCACCTTCTGTCCTATTTTAATTTCCCCCCCTACTTCATCATATTTGGCATTGATCTTCTTCTTTATTTTTTCGTCGCTCTGTTTTACCTGTTGTTTAAATAACAAGCCCTGCATGTGTTTTATTAATTCGCGCTTGTCATCACTTTTTTCGGCCTTCTTCCAGTCGAATACAATTTGTTTGAGATTTCTTTCCATCTCTTTAAGATAAGTGATGCGGTCTTCTGTTATTTTATTCTGATGTTTTAATAGTTCCACTTCCTGGTGGTGCTTTTCCTTATTAAAAAGCACCTCCATTTCCTTTTTCATTCTTTCATTGTCGTTCGTTAGACGCTGTAATTCCTTTTTTTCTTTTTCAATCGCCTGCAGGTCCTGCTCGGTACGGTTCAATAATTTATCCAATCGGAAATGGTCCTGATCAACCAGTTGTCGTGCGCGGTCTATGATTTTTCTTTCCAATCCTATTCTTTCGGCAATTGAAAAAGTATATGAACTGCCCGGTTTGCCAACGATCAGTTTATACATCGGCAATAAATTAGACTCATCAAAAGCCATCGCACCATTAATAATACCCGGCGTTTTGTTGGCCATTATTTTCAGGTTCAGGTAGTGGGTAGTGACGATGCCCATGGAATATTTTTTCACCAGTTCTTCAAGTATTACCTCTGCGAATGCACCACCAAGATTCGGATCACTGCCACTTCCGAGTTCATCAATAAAAAACAAAGTTTTTCCGTTTGCATTTTCCATGAAATGTTTCATGTTCTTTAAATGCGAACTGTAGGTACTTAGTTCAAATTCTAAACTTTGTGTGTCGCCAATATGAATCATCAACTGCTTGAAAATTCCCATTTCCGAATCGGGATGCACAGGAACCAGCAATCCACTTTGCACCATCAGTTGTAATAATCCAACGGTTTTTAGCGTAACGGTTTTACCACCGGCATTGGGACCCGATATTAATAATATTCTTGTCTTTTCATTCAGTGAAAGGTTGACCGGATAAATTTCTTTTTTGGCCTTCCTGTTGTACAATAAAAGAAGAGGGTGATAGGCTTGTATCAAACGCACGTGGGCCTTGTTCACTATCATGGGATGATTTGCATTTAGCATTACCGCCAGTTTCGCCTTGGCGCGAATGAAATCAAATTCTCCCAAAATATTATGATAGATGATTAGCAAAGAAGAATAGGCCGATAGACTTGAAGTTAGTTCTCTCAATATCCGGATTACTTCCCGGCTCTCGTCATGTTCAAGTGCAAAAACTTCATTATTTAATTCAATGGTTTCCTCAGGCTCAACAAAACTTGTTTTTCGCGTATCGCTTTCACCATGCAAAATTCCTTTTACCTGCCGTTTGTGTTCTGCATAAAGCGCCACTACCCTTCTTCCATTTAAAAATGCTTCGGCTGTATCTGTAATAAGGTCCAGCTTAGAAAGTTTCTGTACAATTCGATCAAACATTCTTCTTACATCGTTACGCGTTTTTGAAAGCCTCTGGCGAATGCGTAATAGGTCATCGGATGCATTGTCTTTTACATTGCCAGATTCGTCAATCACTTCATCGATCAGATGAATGATGCGTTTTTCATATTCTGTTCCATTGATCACTTCAAACAACGATGCATACGCCAATTTGCGATCTTTATCGAACCAGCGAAAAATGGATTGTATACTTTCGAGCAGTTTACGGATCTCTAAAAACTGTTCGCCGCTTAATACTGCTCCCGGAATGCTCAATAGCTTGAGTTCCTTCAAAAGGTTAACCGCATGATCGTTCGGAAAATATTGCCCAGATTGAATCAATTGCTTGAACTCATCGGTTTGCTTCAATTCGTGATCTATGAATTCTTTTTTGGTATGAATTCTAAGATCATCAGCTTTGGATCTTGCAAATTCGGTATCACACAAATCTTTTAACAATCCTTTTATCTTATCGTATTCAAGCTGTACAAGGGCCGATTCGGGAAAAAACTTCATATAACCAGTAAAGTTACGGGGTTCCAGCACATTGGTCTAAATCCGGTATCGCCCTACCATCGTATCTTTGGCATCCAAATGCGCAGAAGAAAGGTATGATCAAAAGGCAATTTTCCGTGAAAATCAAAGAAGCTGTCCTTCTTATATCGATGGCATTTTTTTCGTCCTGTGCACAGAAGGAAAATCTCACTAAAATGATGTTAAGCAATCCAGCAAATACAGATCCGGCTTATTTAATACCAGATGTTACCGAAACAGATACAGCCACTTTCGGAACAGGATGTTTCTGGTGCACAGAAGCCATATTCCGGGAATTGAAGGGAGTTTTAAAAGCCACATCGGGTTACAGCGGCGGTCACGTAGATAATCCAACTTACAAAGCAGTGTGCGAAGGTACCACGGGTCATGCCGAAGTGATACAGGTGGTGTACGATCCAAACCAAATTACCTACGATGAACTACTGGAAGTTTTTTGGCAAAGCCATGATCCGACAACTTTAAACCGTCAGGGTAACGACGTGGGAACACAATACCGCAGTGTGATCTTTTATGGAAACGATGAACAAAAACAAAAAGCGGAAAAATATAAAGTGGAGCTTGAAAAAAGCAAAGCATACGATAATACCATCGTAACGGAAATTACTCCGTATTCGAAATTTTATGCGGCCGAGAATTATCACCAGGATTATTACAACCTGAATGGCTCGCAACCTTATTGTTATTATGTTATTCGTCCAAAGCTGGAAAAATTTCATAAAGTATTTAAGGATAAGCTGAAAAAGTAGAGATCACACAATCAATAAAAAAGCCTGGCAAAACAATTGCCAGGCTTTTTTATTATTAATATTAATGTATGGTTGTATTGTTATTGCCTGATCACTTTGTCACTGTACACTAATCCGTCCATTTTTAAAACTGCTACATAATTTCCTTTGCTCAGCTTCGAAATATTGAATAAAGGAATAGTATTTTGTCCCTTATCAATTGCAAGTTGTTGGTGCATCACCACTCTTCCGCTATAATCAACAAACTCCAGTACTGCCCATCCGCCTGCGCCGGCATTTATGTCCAGTTTTGCAGAACCCTGAATTACATTAGGAAGCACATTGAATGAAGGAGTAAAATCATTCGAATTATGTGAAGGTTTTAATCTTGTTGATTCGTGAACAGCCAAAGTTGAATTTGGATAAACGAACCTCCTAAAATATATACTCGCAAGTCGTGTAGCAGAATTATTGGTCTGGTTGTTTATACCGGTCCTGAAATTCAGTGAAGAGATGTTCGTTCCCTCTACCGTGAACATAACCGCTTTTGCAGCGGTATCTCTTCCACCATAATCAACACCACCAATATTTGTTGCTGTGAACCATGTACCCGATTGCCCGATGGAAAGTTCACCCCCAAGCGTACTAAAACCTACAACACTACTGTTAACATCAATGGCATCAAATTCATGAAGGTCGTGGTTCGCGCTGTCATAATTATTCACTCCGTCAATATCAATTCCTGTTACAGAAACGGAAGATTGAATTAAAGGCGTAAGCGTTCCCGCAGTTACGAACTGAATATTATATTCAGCATAGCCGTTTGTATTTGCTGGAATGGTAAGGGTAGGTTGAATCGCTTCAGTGTAACCTGATGATCCATCCAACTGTGTAATGACCACTCCGGGGGTAATAACTGTAATGGTTAGATACGCATCTACACCGGGTTTCACGTTTGTAAACTTGTACTTGGCTCCTACCTGCAGGTTTGTACCTGAATAGAGCGTAGAGTTCTTAAAGATGTAATCGGGTTGAGAAAAACCTTGTACACTAAAACATACCATCAGTATGAGTAGCGGGAGAGGCAGCATTTTAAAATTTGACACATTCGTTTTCATAAAAAAAATTTAGGGTTTAGACGAATGGCTTTTCTGTTGGATCGAGAGGATGCATGCAACATTCAATAAGTAATCCAATATATTATGTCTTGATATTCAAACGAATGCAACCCCAATGTTTTATGGTTGTTCCCAGGAAAGGAACAAAAGTTTCGTTTTGGTGCTAACATTGGGTAGTCCGGAGCTCGAGCAGATTCAGGCTGTTTGGGTAAAAGCCTTTAATAGCTGGCTGCACCATGTGAATCACTTCATCGTACCACAGCGGTACAATGGGAGCGTCTGCAATGATCATGCGGTCCATATCCCTGTAAAGACCATATCGAATACTGTCATTCGTCACCTGCAACGCCTGTTCATATAATAAATCGAATGCCGGGTTGTGATAACGCGTGTAGTTTGGAGGTGCCGGATTCTTTCCATAAAAAACGCTCAGGAAATTTTCAGCATCTGGATAATCCGCTATCCAACTGCCCCGAAAAAACAACGCCTGCGACTTTGCCGTTTGCTCCAGCAGTAATCCTTTTTGCACCACTTCTACCTGTACCGCTATGCCAACTTTTTCAAGTTCCTTAGAAATAAAAGC
>JBDTMM010000005.1:0-18921 GCA_039934275.1 Flavitalea sp.
AAATATTTATCCGCTATCCTAAAAAAAACACGTGAATTTCATTGATTCACAAAAAAGTTCTTTGTATTTTAGAGAGGCGGCAGTATATTCGTACTACAAATAACCTCTATGTTGGTTAACGGAATTAAAAGTGTGATCACCAGTTTATCTGCAATAACTATTGTTGTGGTGGTCATTATTATTCCTGCACTGCATGGAGGTGGATGTTAGCATACGATCAAAAAAAGATATAGCAACCCGCCTCCAAAAAGGCGGGTTTTTTGTTTATTATACCCTTTGCGCTTCTTTGCGCCTTTGCGAGAAACTTTCTCTGCAATCAGGTTTCTCGCAAAGGCGCAAAGGGATGGCAAAGGCCGCAAAAATTGAGATAATAAAATATATAATAAAGGGAAATGTCACACGAACTGAACAGGTATTCAAAAACAATCACGCAGGACGAAACACAGCCGGCCGCGCAGGCCATGCTGTATGGTATTGGTTTAACAGAAGAAGATCTTAAGAAGGCACAGGTAGGAATTGTAAGTATGGGGTATGATGGTAATACCTGTAACATGCACCTGAACGACCTTGCAAAAGTGGTGAAGCAGGGCGTATGGAAAAATGACCTGGTGGGGTTGATATTTAATACGATTGGCGTTAGCGACGGCATCAGCAATGGAACGGAAGGCATGCGCTATTCGCTCGTTAGCCGCGACATTATCGCCGATTCTATTGAAGCCGTTTGCGGTGCACAATATTATGATGCGATCATTGCATTGCCTGGTTGCGATAAAAATATGCCCGGTTCCCTCATGGCCATGGGTCGTTTGAACAGACCGGCAATTATGGTTTACGGTGGCACCATTGCACCTGGGCATTACAAGGGACAGGATCTGAATATCATTTCTGCATTTGAAGCGCTTGGACAAAAAATCGCGGGACAGATATCTCCTGAGGATTTCAAAAATATTGTACAGCATGCCTGTCCGGGTGCAGGTGCCTGCGGAGGGATGTACACCGCAAATACCATGGCGGCGGCAATCGAAGCATTAGGAATGAGCCTTCCTTTTTCCTCTTCCAATCCCGCGCTAAGCGATGATAAACAAAAAGAATGTCTCGAAGCGGGTGCGGCAATAAAGAACCTGATGGAAAAAAATATCCTTCCCTCTCATATCATGACGCGGAAGGCATTTGAAAATGCAATAGTGGTGATCATGGTTTTGGGAGGAAGTACCAATGCGGTGTTGCACATGATTGCCATGGCGAAAAGTGTAGACGTAAAATTAACGCAGGACGATTTCCAGGAAGTGAGCGACAGGATACCGATGCTTGCGGATTTTAAACCAAGCGGAAAATATTTAATGCAGGACCTGCATCAATATGGCGGGGTGCCTGCTGTGATGAAATATTTACTGAAAAATGGATTGTTACACGGCGATTGTTTAACCGTTACCGGGAAAACAATCGCGGAAAACCTGGTTTCTGTACCGGACCTCGATTTCGATCAGCAGAAAATCATTCTGCCTTTGGAAGCGCCGATAAAAAAAACCGGTCACCTCCAGATCCTTTACGGAAACCTTGCAGAAGGTGGAAGCGTTGCGAAGATCACAGGTAAGGAAGGTGAACGTTTTGAAGGGCCGGCGAGAGTATTCGACGGAGAATTTGAATTGATAAAAGGAATTTCTTCGGGACGCGTACAAAAAGGTGACGTGGTGGTGATCCGCCAGGTGGGTCCGAAAGGCGCACCGGGTATGCCTGAAATGCTGAAGCCAACATCGGCAATCATCGGTGCCGGACTGGGAAAGTCGGTGGCGCTGATTACTGACGGAAGATTCAGCGGCGGTACGCACGGATTTGTGGTGGGACATATTACCCCCGAATCATTTGATGGAGGATTGATTGCTTTTGTAAAGGATGATGATAAAATTACAATTGATGTAGCAAGTAAGCGCATGACCCTTCACGTTAGTGACGCAGAAATTGCAAAACGCAAAAAAGGATGGAAGCAACCCGCATTGAAAGCTACCAAAGGCATCTTATTTAAGTATGCGAAATATGTGAAAACGGCTGCTGAAGGATGCGTGACCGATGAATGAAAATTTTTCACGCAAAGACACAAAGAACACACGCAATGATGCGCTTAATCTTTGTGCCTTTGCAAACTTTGCAACTTTGCGTGAAACCCGAAAAAGTATTATTTAAACACCCAATATGAGTACACAACTGGACACCGCGGTATTAAAGGCCCCGGCAGAAGAAAAGCAGGAAACGATCAGTGGATCTGTAGCGGTGCTGAAAGCACTTCTGGCAGAAGGCGTTGAAACCATCTTCGGATATCCCGGAGGCGCTATCATGCCCATCTACGATGCACTTTACGATTTTCGTGAAGCATTAAAACACATCCTGGTCCGTCACGAACAGGGAGGCATACATGCTGCCCAGGGGTTTGCACGGACATCCGGAGAAGTGGGAGTCGTCTTTGCTACAAGCGGTCCTGGTGCCACCAACCTTGTTACCGGTCTTGCCGATGCACAGATCGACAGCACGCCATTGGTTTGTATCACTGGCCAGGTGTATGCTCATTTATTAGGAACGGATGCCTTCCAGGAAACGGATGTGATCAATATAACCACGCCCGTTACAAAATGGAACTACCAGATTACCGATGCCGTTGAAATTCCTTCAGTACTTGCAAAAGCATTCTACATTGCAAAAAGTGGAAGGCCTGGCCCGGTATTAATCGACATCACCAAAAATGCCCAGCTTCAACAAATCGAGTACAAAGGATATAAAAAATGCGAACACATCCGCAGTTATCGTCCTAAACCATTAGTGCGACAGGAATTTGTTGAACAGGCTGCGGCGCTCATCAATGAAGCAAAAAAGCCTTTCATCCTTTTCGGGCAGGGAATAATTCTTGGAAGAGCGGAAAATGAATTTAAAAAATTCATTGAGAAATCGGGAATACCGGCAGCTTGGACAATATTAGGATTGAGTGCACTTGAAACCGATCATCCGCTGAATGTGGGTATGCTTGGTATGCATGGTAATTATGGGCCGAATGTACTTACCAACGAATGCGATGTATTGATCGCGATTGGTATGCGTTTCGATGACCGCGTTACGGGAAGGCTCGACAAATATGCAAGGCAGGCAAAGGTGATTCATCTCGATATTGATCCTTCAGAGATCGATAAGAATGTAAAAACGACTGTACCTGTTTGGGGCGACTGCAAAGAAACATTGCCGATGCTTACCAACCTGGTACAAAATAAACAGCATACCGAATGGGTTGCCCTGTTTAAAAAATATATGCAGGATGAAATTGATGAAGTCATTCATGAAGAATTAAATCCGAATACGGAGAAGATGACCATGGGGGAAGTGATCAACCAGCTGAACCTACTTACCAAAGGTGATGCGGTAATTGTTACCGATGTGGGCCAGCACCAGATGGTGGCGTGCAGGTATGCAAGATTTGTGAAGTCGAAAAGTAATGTAACCTCCGGTGGTCTTGGTACCATGGGTTTTGCACTGCCGGCAGCGATCGGTGCAAAGTTCGGGGCACCGGACAGAACCGTTGTTGCGGTAATTGGTGATGGTGGTTTTCAAATGACCATCCAGGAGCTGGGAACCATTATGCAAAGCGGCATTGATGTAAAAATCATGATCCTGAATAATGAATTCCTTGGAATGGTAAGACAGTGGCAGCAATTGTTTCATGACAAACGTTATTCGTTCGTTGACATTACGAGTCCTGATTTTGTAATGGTAGCCAAAGGATACGGAATTGCGGGAAAGAAAATAAATCACCGGGAAGAACTGGCGGGTGCATTAAAAGAAATGCTCGACCATAAGGGTTCCTTTCTTCTCGAAGTGATGGTAGGAAAAGAAAATAATGTATTTCCAATGGTACCGCAGGGTTGCAGCGTTGCCGAAATCAGACTTAAATAATTATTATGTTCATTTCACGCCAAGACGCCAAGAATATCCGCAAAGTCGCAAAACTTTGCGCCGTAGCGTTTGCTTTGCGGCTTTGCGTGAAATAAAAAAGCATTCTCATGAAACAGGAATATACCTTAACCGTTCACACTGAAAATCATATCGGTTTATTGAACCGGATAGCCATTATTTTTTCGCGAAGAAAAATTAACGTGGAAAGTTTGAACAGTTCACCTTCAGAGATACCGGGTATTCACCGGTTCACAATCGTAATTAACGAATCTGAAGACGTAGTGGTGAAACTCATCCGCCAGATAGAAAAACAGGTAGAAGTATTAAAGGCGCGTTACAATACAAACGAAGAGATCGTTTGGCAGGAATTTGCGCTATACAAAGTGTCTACCGATGAAATTGCGGAAAAAATAAAAGTGGAAAGATTGCTTAGGGAATACGGCGCAAGGGCGGTAGTGATCAGGAAAGATTACACCATTTTCGAAGCATCCGGACATAGGGAAGAAACAGAAAAACTGGTAAGGTTCTTCGAGCCCTACGGACTGATAGAATTTGTGAGAAGCGCAAGAGTGGCCATTACCAAAGCAAGCAGGGGCTTCCACCAAACTTTGAAAGAATTCGAGCAAACGGAACCAACTCGCGAAGTTGTTGTTGAAAATAAATACCTTGACCTAAATGAAGAGGTGTTCACGATGTAGGCATCGGCATAATAAATAAGGTTTAAATCATTTCATTATAAACAAAACAAACAATGGCAAAATTAAATTTCGGTGGCGTTGAAGAAAACGTCGTTACACGTGAAGAATTTCCTTTAGCAAAAGCACAGGAAACTTTGAAGAATGAAGTGGTAGCAGTAATTGGCTATGGCGTGCAGGGTCCTGGCCAGGCGCTTAATCAAAAAGACAATGGCATTAATGTTATAGTGGGTCAGAGAAAAAATTCCAAGTCGTGGGATAAAGCAGTAAGCGATGGTTTCGTTCCCGGTAAAACTCTTTTTGATATTGAAGAAGCATTGGAAAAGGGAACTATCATTTGTTACCTCCTCAGCGATGCCGCACAAATTCAATTGTGGCCAACTGTAAAAAAACACCTCACTAAAGGAAAAGCGCTTTACTTTTCACATGGCTTTGGTATTACTTATAAAGATCAGACGGGGATTATTCCACCTGCTGACGTTGATGTGATTCTTGTTGCACCAAAAGGATCGGGAACCTCACTTCGTCGTATGTTTTTGCAGGGACGCGGGCTGAACAGCAGTTATGCGATATACCAGGATGCAACGGGCAAGGCGTTCGACCGTGCAATTGCATTAGGCATTGCAGTAGGAAGCGGTTACCTGTTTGAAACCGATTTTAAGAAGGAAGTATACAGCGATCTTACCGGGGAAAGAGGTACACTGATGGGTGCGATACAGGGAATATTTGCTGCACAGTTCCAGGTACTTCGTTCAAAGGGACATTCGCCATCTGAATCATTTAATGAAACAGTGGAAGAGCTAACGCAGTCTCTGATGCCATTGGTAGCAGAAAACGGGATGGACTGGATGTATGCAAATTGTTCAACTACTGCACAGCGCGGCGCACTCGATTGGTGGAAGAAATTCCGCGACGCAACCCTTCCTGTATTTACAGAATTGTATGATAGTGTTGCAGCTGGCAAAGAAGCGGGCCGTTCTATTGAAAGCAACAGCAAAACCGACTACCGCGCAAAACTGGAAGTGGAGCTGAAAGAACTTCACGACAGTGAATTATGGCAGGCTGGCAAAACAGTAAGGAGCCTTCGTCCTGAGAATCAAAAATCATCTTCTGATCTGCCAAAGAATATGAAATTCTCTGAGGCAGTCAGTTAGTAATACTTCAAATAATGAGTGCATCGACCAATACAAGGGTTAAGCTGGACTTTGCCGCAGCAATGCAAAGGCTGAAAAAGGTAGTTACACATACACCCCTTATTTTCAACCAGGGCCTCTCGAAAAAATACCATGCGAATGTGTATCTGAAACGAGAGGACCTGCAGGTGGTACGTTCCTATAAGCTGCGCGGAGCTTATAACATGATGAGCTCCCTTACGCCCGAGCAATTGCAACGCGGCGTAGTTTGCGCCAGTGCGGGCAACCATGCCCAGGGTTTTGCTTTCAGTTGTAAAAAACTGAACACGCATGGTGTGGTGTTCATGCCTATTATTACACCGAATCAAAAAGTTAGTCAAACTAAAATGTTCGGGGAAGAATGGATCGAAGTGGTGCTTACCGGTGATACATTCGACGACTGTTCTTTTGCCGCACAACAATATACTGCCGAGCACAACATGGTATTTATTCCCCCCTTCGATGATCCAAGCATCATCGAAGGGCAGGGAACTGTTGGAGTTGAAATACTGCAGGACCTGTCTCAGGTGGATTATCTGTTTTTACCCGTTGGCGGTGGAGGACTCGCAGCAGGAGTGGGTACTTATTTCAAAACCTTTTCCCCCAAAACAAAGATCATTGGCATTGAACCCGAAGGGGCGCCTTCCATGACTGAAGCATTAAAAGCCGGACGACCGGTAACGCTTGAGAACATCGACAAGTTTGTTGATGGTGCTTCTGTGAAAAAGGTAGGTGACCTTACTTTTAATATTTGTAAAGAAGTGTTGGATGACATGCACCTTGTTCCGGAGGGAAGGGTGTGTTCGATGATATTGAAATTATATAATGAAGACGCTATTGTTATCGAACCCGCGGGGGCATTGTCCATTGCAGGACTTGCCGATTATGCGGATGAGATAAAGGGAAAGAATGTAGTGTGCGTATTGAGCGGTAGTAATAATGATATCGACAGGATGCAGGAGATCAAGGAACGCTCATTACAGTTCGAAGGACTGAAACATTATTTTCTGATCAGGTTTGCACAACGACCTGGGGCACTGCGAGAATTTGTGAATGACATTTTAGGACCAACTGACGACATCACCAGGTTTGAATACATACAAAAACACAATAAAGAAACGGGTCCAGCACTTGTAGGTGTGGAGGTAAAGACCCGCCGGGATTACGACCAGCTTTTATCCAATCTCCACTCCCGGAACTTCAATTTTACCGAACTGAACAAGGACGACGATTTGTTTGGATATTTGGTGTAACTTATAGATAGGTGCAAATGCTAAATTTGGCCAAACAAACGGTCAATTTTGCTATTTTAATCGTATTTTTGATCGGTTGCTTGCTGCTATGTTGATAACCGTATAGAAAACCAGTCGATTTATTGAATAATTTCTAAAATCACTAACGATAATGGCAAGCGAAGGTCTTTATTCATCTTCATTCGAGAGAGACGCATGTGGTATTGGGTTCGTTGCCAATATAAAGGGCAACAAGGGTCACCAGATTATCGGAGATGCGCTTACAGTACTCGAAAACATGGCCCATCGTGGCGCTTGTGGTTGTGAAACCAATACCGGAGACGGTGCGGGAATCATGATCCAGGTTCCTCATGAATTTTTCTTCGATGAATGCATCAAGCTCGGAGTGCATCTTCCTTCGTTCGGAAGGTATGGTGTTGGGGTAGTTTTCTTTCCGCAGGATATCCGTTTACGCGAAGAGTGCCGCGATATATTCAACAGAACCGCTGATAAACTTGGCCTCGAAGTATTGGCATATAGGAAGGTACCTGTAAATTCCGATGGTATTGGAATGACCGCACTTTCGGTGGAACCTGAAATGGAGCACGTATTTATCGCCTGTCCCGATCACATTAACAACCGGGATGAATTCGAAAGAAAATTATTTGTTCTCCGTAATCACGCATCACACACAATCAATAACACCGTAAAAAAAGATGGCATCGGTTTTTATCTCGCTTCCCTTTCTTACAAAACGGTTGTTTATAAGGGCCAGCTCACCAGTGAGCAGGTAAGAAATTATTTTCCTGATCTCTCCAACAAGCGAGTAGTATCCGCTTTTGGTTTGGTGCACTCAAGGTTCGCGACCAATACGTTTCCTTCCTGGAAACTCGCGCAGCCATTCAGGTTCATCGCGCATAATGGTGAGATCAACACACTGCAGGGAAACTTAAACTGGCTCAAGACCAGTGAAAAAACTTTTGTTTCTCCCTATTTCACCAAGGAAGAAATGGATATGATTCTTCCTGTGGTAACAGAAGGACAGTCGGACAGTGCCTGTCTCGACAATATGATCGAGTTATTATCACTCACCGGAAGGTCATTGCCTCATGTAATGATGATGCTTGTACCCGAAGCATGGGATGGTAATGAACAGATGGATCCCGTTAAAAAAGCATTCTACGAGTTCCATGCCTCATTGATGGAGCCGTGGGATGGTCCCGCTTCAATATCCTTTACCGATGGAAGAATGATCGGTGCAACGCTCGATAGAAATGGGTTAAGGCCATCACGGTATTGTGTGACCACTGATGACAGGGTGATCATGGCATCGGAAGCAGGTGTGTTACCGGTTGATCCATCGATGATTAAAGAAAAGGGTAGACTGCAACCTGGAAAAATGTTCGTGGTAGACATGGAACAGGGAAGAATTATCAGCGATGATGAACTCAAGCGCGTGATCTGTTCCAAAAAACCTTATGCAGAATGGCTTAATAAATATAAGATCAGGCTTGAAGAATTACCCGAACCAAGGGTGATGTTCACCAACCTCGAAAGCGACCAGGTATTCAAATATCAAAAAGCATTTGGTTATTCAACCGAGGACCTCGATACTATCATCGCAACCATGGCCATCGATGGTAAGGAACCGATCGGTTCCATGGCAGCGGATATTCCATTAGCCATATTAAGCGACCAGCCACAGCACATCAGTAGTTATTTTAAACAGCTGTTCGCGCAGGTGACCAACCCGCCTATCGATCCCATACGCGAACGTATGGTAATGTCGCTGGCAACATTCGTGGGTAACAATGGTAATCTTTTAAATGAAGAGCCATTGAGTTGTCACACCGTTGCGCTGAAACATCCTGTTCTTCCCAATCACGATTTAGAAAAAATAAGAAGCATAGATACCGGGATCTTCCAGGCAAAAACACTCCAGTGTTATTTCAGGGCGGATGGAAAACCGGGTTCTTTAAAAAAAGGCCTTGACAGACTTTGCCGTTATGCAGTAGATGCTGTAGAAGACGGATTTGAAGTAATCGTATTAACCGACAGGGCAATAGATTCCGAACACGCACCAATTCCATCCCTGCTTGCAATGTCGGCAGTGCATCACCACCTCATCCGTAAAGGATACAGGGGCCGTGTGGGTATTGTAGTGGAAGCGGGAGATGTTTGGGAAGTACATCATTTTGCCTGCCTGCTTGCTTTTGGGGCAACAGCTATCAATCCATATCTCGCCATTTCATCCATCAGAGATATGAAGATGAATAACAGGCTCAGTACCACCCTCGATGTGGAAGAACTAAAGAAAAATTATCTCAAAGCGGTAAATGAAGGATTGCTGAAGGTGTTCTCGAAAATGGGAATTTCTACTTTACAGTCTTATCAGGGTGCACAGATATTTGAGATCATCGGTTTAAATAGCGCTGTTGTAAATACCTATTTCACCGGAGCTGTTTCGAGGATTGAAGGAATGGGGCTTGATGAAATTGCAAAAGAGTCATTAGCAAAACACGTGTTTGCATTCAGCAGGAAAGACATTCCAGTGGATCGTTTACCTGTGGGTGGCGTATACCAATGGAAACGTAAGGGTGAATTTCATTTATTTAATCCGCAGACCATTCACTTTTTACAACACGCCACAAAAACAAATGACCTCTCTGTATTTAAAAAATATTCAAAACTGGTAAACGACCAGGAAGAAAAAGCCTGCACATTAAGAAGTTTATTCAGGTTCAAATACAACAGGCCATCCATTTCCATTGATGAAGTAGAGTCTGCAGAAAATATTTATAAAAGATTTGCAACCGGTGCTATGTCATTCGGTTCCATTTCGTGGGAAGCGCATACCACTCTGGCGATAGCAATGAACCGCATTGGCGCAAAAAGCAATACCGGTGAAGGTGGTGAAGATGAAAGAAGGTACGACCGGCTTCCTAACGGTGACTATATGCGCAGTTCCATCAAGCAGGTAGCGAGTGCGAGATTTGGGGTGACCAGTTATTATTTAACTGAGGCCGATGAATTACAAATAAAAATGGCGCAGGGCGCAAAACCTGGTGAAGGCGGACAGCTACCAGGATATAAGGTTGATGACTGGATAGGAAAAACGAGACACTCGACTCCGGGTGTTGGATTAATTTCTCCTCCTCCGCATCATGATATTTATTCCATTGAAGATCTTGCCCAGTTAATATTCGATCTTAAAAATGCAAATCGTGCTGCAAGGATAAATGTGAAACTGGTTTCAAAAGCGGGTGTTGGTACCATTGCAGCAGGTGTTGCAAAGGCAAAGGCCGATGTAATATTAGTATCAGGGCACGATGGCGGAACGGGTGCATCACCTATCAGTTCTATCAGGCACGCAGGTTTACCCTGGGAACTTGGATTGGCAGAAGCTCACCAGACGCTTGTAAAAAATAAATTGAGAAGCAGGGTAGTTTTGCAGGCGGATGGACAAATGAAAACCGCGAGGGACATTGCCATCGCTACATTACTTGGTGCAGAAGAATGGGGCGTTGCTACTGCAGCGTTGATCGTTGAAGGATGTATCATGATGAGAAAGTGTCACATGAATACCTGCCCGGTTGGTGTGGCTACACAGGATCCTGAATTGAGAAAAAGATTTACCGGTAACCCTGATCACGTAGTGAACTTTTTCAAACTAATTACGCATGAGCTCCGGGAGATCATGGCGAAGTTGGGTTTCCGTACCATTAATGAAATGGTTGGACAGGTAGAATTCCTCGAAACAAGAGACGATATAAAACACTGGAAATACAATCACCTCGATCTTGCACCGATTCTGTACAAAGAACCTACATCCCTGTACACCGGGTTATATAAATCCGAAGAACAGGATCATGGTCTGCAAAGCATCCTAGACTGGCAGCTATTGAAAGCAGCATTGCCCGGAATTGAGAACAAAGAAAAGGTGCAGGCTTCCTTCAATATCAGGAACACGGACAGAACCACCGGCACCATGTTATCGAACGAAATAAGCAAAATATACAAAGGCGAAGGATTGCCGGAGGATACATTGAATTTTAAATTCACGGGTACTGCGGGACAAAGTTTCGGGGCGTTCAATGCAAAGGGCATAAAGCTCGAACTTGAGGGAGATGCGAATGATTATTTCGGTAAGGGACTCAGTGGTGCGAAGCTGGTGGTGTATCCGCCGAAGCAAGCCATTTTTGTTCCTGAAGAAAACATCATTATCGGCAACACTGCATTTTATGGTGCTACTTCGGGTGAGGCGTATATAAGAGGAAAAGCGGGCGAACGTTTTTGTGTGAGAAATTCCGGTGCCAGCGTAGTAGTGGAAGGTGTAGGTGATCATGGTTGCGAATACATGACGGGTGGTGTTGCTGTGATCATCGGTGACACTGGAAGAAATTTTGCAGCAGGAATGAGCGGTGGCATTGCATATGTGTATGATGTTAATACACAATTTGAAAATATGTGCAATAAGGAAATGGTGGATCTCGACCCTCTGGACGCTGAAGATGTGCAATTATTGCAGCAATTGCTTACTAACCATTATGAGTATACCAAAAGCAGCGTAGCGAAATTTATATTGGATGACCTGGAGAACCAGGTAAGGAATTTCGTGAAAGTATTCCCAAGAGATTACAAAAAAGTGTTGAAGAGTAAAGTTGTTGAGACAGTTAAAAGCTAAAGCCAAAAAATACACATGGGAAAACCCACAGGATTTTTAGAGTTTTCGAGGGAGTTGCCTTCGAAGCGCCCCGTAAATGAGCGCTTGAATGATTATAGGGAATTTGTGGAAAGATATCCCGCACACAAACTGAACCAGCAGGCCGGAAGGTGTATGGACTGTGGCGTTCCATTTTGTCATAGCGGATGTCCTTTGGGAAATATTATTCCTGAATTCAATGATGCGGTATACCGAGAAAGCTGGAAAGAAGCGTATGACATATTAAGTTCCACCAATAATTTTCCTGAGTTTACAGGAAGAATATGCCCTGCACCTTGCGAAAGTGCATGTGTACTTGGCATCAACCAGCCCGCGATAACGATCGAGGAAATTGAAAAGCATATCATAGAGATCGCCTTTGAAAAGGGGTTTGTAAAACCCGTAACGCCGAACATGCGTACCGGTAAAAAGGTAGCGGTGGTGGGATCGGGTCCTGCAGGAATGGCAGCGGCTGCACAATTAAATGCTGCCGGTCATTTGGTAACCGTTTTTGAAAGGGATGATGCGCCAGGTGGTTTATTAAGATATGGTATACCCGACTTCAAATTAGAAAAATGGGTAATCGACAGAAGGATTTCCATCATGGAAGAAGAAGGCATCATTTTTACCAACAATGCCGAAGTGGGTGTGAACATCAGTGTAAATGATTTGCTGAGGCAATTTCATGCAATTGTACTTACAGGTGGTTCAACCATACCGAGAGATCTTTCTATTCCCGGAAGAGAATTGAAGGGGGTTCATTTTGCGATGGACTTTTTAAAACAGCAGAATAAAAGAGTGAGTGGGTTGTGGAACAAGAAAACAGAAGCCATACTCGCGGAGGGAAAATCGGTAGTTGTAATCGGAGGTGGAGATACAGGTTCCGATTGTGTTGGAACGTCCAATAGGCAGGGAGCCAAATCTGTATTGCAATTTGAATTGCTACCAAAACCACCGGAACAGCGCACCAATACGATGCCGTGGCCAACATTCCCGATGATACTTAAGGTGTCTTCTTCACACGAAGAGGGTGTGGAAAGAGAATGGGCGGTTGCTACAAAAGAATTCATTGGCGATGGAAAGGGAAACCTGAAAGCATTAAAAATTGTGGGGCTGGAATGGAAGGTGGGTGACAATGGAAAGGCCCAATTCACTGAAGTGGAAAATAGTGTTAGGGAAATTCCGTGTACACTAGCATTGCTGGCTATGGGTTTTGTACATCCACAACATGAGGGTTTAATAAATGACCTTGCGGTGGAATTGGATGAACGTGGAAATGTAAGGGCGAGCGAAAAATTATACCAAACCAATATTCAAAAGATTTTCACTGCGGGTGATATGCGAAGGGGTCAGTCGCTGGTAGTTTGGGCGATCAGTGAAGGAAGGGAATGTGCGCGAAAGGTGGACGAATTTTTAATGGGTACGTCGCTATTAGAAACAAAAGACGAAAATTTGATCGCTTCGTTGTGATTTAGCAATAATTGCAATTTTTACGCATTCCTGCCCCGTTTATTCAAACGGGGCTTTGGTTTTTTAATTGGATCCAGAAAATCTACCATTTTACAGGTATAGTTAAATGACAATTAATTCAGACTACATATTGTATTATATAAAATAATATATATCATTTAAGTCTAATTTTTCGCAGGTTTTTACTAGTTTTGTTAATCCAGGATCATATTTAATTAATCTTTGATATTAACAACTAATACAAACAGGTATGAGAAAAGTGACACTAAAACAAGCTGCCCCCTTCTTCGTTTTGTGTATTGTAGCACTGGCAGCTATGTTTATTAAACCGGAAGGAGATTTCGTTCCGGGGCCCAAAGATCCCCAATATAGTGGTGCAGATATCGCATGGGTACTTGTTTCTTCAGCGTTGGTATTTTTGATGACTCCTGGTCTTGCCTTCTTTTATGGTGGTATGGTGCATCGTAAAAATGTAATTTCAACAATGATCAAAAGCGTAGTTGCTGCGGGTGTTGTAGGTGTGCTTTGGATCACGGTTGGTTTCAGTCTTAGTTTTGGTGAAGACTGGCATGGATTCATTGGAAATCCGATGACCTATTTATTTTATAAAGGAGTAAAGTCCGGGGCTGCATGGCCGTCTGCCACTTCTATTCCGCTTACCTTGTTTTCTTTGTTCCAGCTAATGTTTGCGATCATCACACCAGGATTGGTTGTGGGCGCGGTTGCTGAGCGTATGCGCTTCACTGCTTACATATTATTCATCGCACTTTTCAGTTTGCTGGTGTATGCACCTTTAGCACACTGGTCATGGCACCCCGAGGGATTTCTAGCTAAAATAGGCGCATGGGATTTTGCAGGCGGTACCGTGGTACATATTTCTGCCGGCTGTGCTGCCCTTGCAGGTGCCCTGGTTCTAAAAAGAAGAAAATCGCATATTGAAAAAAGAGAAATTCCACCCGCAAACGTTCCTTACGTTTTAATAGGTACAGGTTTACTCTGGTTTGGTTGGTTCGGTTTTAATGCAGGTTCTGCAGGTGGTGCGAACCTTCTTGCGGTAAATGCATTCGGAACAACCAACACAGCAGCTGCGGCAGCAGGTCTTGCATGGATGTTCTTCGATGTTATCAAAGGCAAAAAACCATCTGTACTCGGTTTCTGTATCGGCGCAGTTGTTGGATTGGTTTCTATTACTCCGGCTGCAGGATATGTTGGTATTCCGCAAAGCATTGTAATAGGTTTGGTTGGTGCCCTTATTTCAAACATTGCAGTAGGCATCAAACAGAAATCTACATTGGATGATACACTGGACGTATTCCCCTGCCACGGTGTTGGCGGTATGACAGGTATGTTACTAACAGGAGTATTTGCAGCACCTCTGATTCATGGAATCAAGGGCGGTCCCCAGGGGTGGTTCTATGGAAATCCTGCATTCTTTTTTATCCAGTTGAAGGCAATGCTCATGGTAGCAGTTTATGCATTTACTGTTTCTTTTGCCATATTCAAATTCATCAACTTCATGTTGCCGATCCGTGTTTCTTCTGAAGAAGAAGAAGTAGGTCTTGACAGTTCACAACATGATGAAAAGTACCTGCAGGGAACTTTATTGATTACTCCGGAAGCTGTAAACGGAAAGTACAAAGAGTCAGAAATTGGTGCGGAGGTAGTAAACTTTTAGTGTTCTTTATTAATGCATAAACCCTCTCCAGGCATTAGAGCTAACAGATATCTATTTATTGAATGTATTGAATGAGGAAAAGGTATAGCCTCCCATGAACTTCTTATACGGGTTCGATGGCTATCACCCTTTTAACCTTTAAAACCAGTGTTTCAAAAGTTTTTTGGGGCTGGTTAAGCCGTGGTCTGCTCGCCCGGAGCATGGTATTAGGATTGAACATCGGTAAAGTGCGAAAATGGAGTTATTTCATTTTTGTTTTCCTGAATTTATTATACTGAATTTCTTCCGGCATTTATAATTCCAAACGAACTCCTTATCACCAATTTTTCAAACCTTTCTTTCAGCGGGCTAACGGATTGTTTTTCTTCCATATCCCTGATGCACGACATGGCGTACTGCTGAATAGTAGTCAATGGCAACACTATGCGCTCACGCATTTGTATCGATAATAATTCAACGGGGTAATCGGCCATTAATTCACTCTTGCCTGATAACAGGAATATATAACGCTGGGTTAATTCATATTCCTGATAAATCATGTTATACAATTCACCATATCTCGGATGGCGCGATAAATATTCTGTTAATGGAAAAAAACATTTCTTCATAGCCATTTCACAATTATCTATAAGTGTTTTGAAAAACATCGAACGCTGGTAAAGTTGTTTCAGGTCGTTGAATTTCCCTCTTTTTTCGAGTTGCTGCAACGCTGTTCCCACACCATAAAAACCTGTTACATTCTGTTTGAGTTGACTCCATGCACCAACGAATGGAATAGCCCTTAAATCCTTAAGTGAAAATTTTGAGGAACTTCCGCGTTTGGAAGGTCGGCTGCCAATATTTGTTTCTCCATAAAATCTTAACGGGCTAACGTGTGCGAGATAATCCACAAAATCAGGATGCTCTTTTAATTCTATATAGGATTTAAAACTTTCTTCAGAAAGCTCCTGCAATAATACTTCGTCTTGTTCCTGTAATGTTATCGCGAGTTTTGAAAATAGCGTATTAGAAATTCCGGCGTGTATTAATTGCTCAATATTATATTGCGCGGAATCTATGGTGCCGAAATTCGAACTTACTGTTTGTCCCTGTATGGTTAATTGTATTTCTTCATTCGAAATATTTTTCCCCATAGACGCATAAAACTTATGCGTTTTACCACCACCTCGGGCGGGAGGTCCACCGCGTCCATCGAAAAACACAACATTCACATTGTATTTCCTGGAGATATTAGTGAGTTCTTCTTTTGCTTTGTAAATGCTCCAGTTGGCCATTAAATATCCACCATCTTTTGTGCCATCTGAAAAGCCGAGCATAATAGTTTGCTTTGTGTGGCGGCGTTTTAGATGGTCCATGTATTCCTTGTTCGAATATAATTGTTCCATGATAGGGCCCGCATTGCGAAGGTCTTCCACGGTTTCAAAAAGAGGAACGATATCGATTTGCATATTCTCTCTTTTCCACCCACCCAATAAGAATAATCCGTATACTTCAATAACGTTCAGTGCACTGTTACATTGGCTGATGATGTAGCGATTGCAGCCATCAATGCCATTGGATTTTTGTATATCGCGGACCGCCTGCACCGATTCGATCGTATCCCTTATTAATTTGTCAGGATAATCTTTGCCTGATATATTTGCTTCCGCAGACATCAGCACGTCGATCTTTTCTACTGCACTTAACGATGGATAGTTTTTTGGAAGCGCAGAATGGTTTGCTGCTATGGCATCGAGGACCATTCCGTGAATGGTACTTTCCTGCCTTATATCAAGCGAAGCAAAATGCAAACCGAATACGTGCACCTTATTTATTAAATTATCAACGAGGTGCTGAAACAAACCATTGTGCTGGTATATCAGTATTTCCCGTATGCGTAACAATGAATCGAGAATTTCTTTTTTGCTAAGCTCGGTGCGGTTACCGGGAATAAAAATATTGTTGTATAGATTTATTTCAAGGTCAGCAAGAATGGTATCGATGCCTTTGAAGGTTAATCTGCGCTTCAACCTTCTTACATCGAGGTAATAACATTTGATGATGGCGCCGCGAAGCATATCGGCTACTTTAAATGTAATGTCGCAGGTAACGTTTGGATTTCCATCTCTGTCTCCTCCCGGCCAGAATCCCATATTGATGATGGGATTTTCGTTAGTCATGGAATTTGGGAATTGATTTTTTATAAAAGAAATGATGCGGCCGGCGGCTGCATAAAATACATTTTCGAGGTACCAGCACAGGCTGGCGGCCTCATCGTATGGGGTGGGTTTTTCTTTATTAAGAAATGGGGTTTTGCCCAATTGCATCAGGTAGGTATTAATCTGTGCGGCGTTGTTTTCCGACAGTGCCTTTGACAGATCATGAATGATGCCTAAAACCGAACCGGGATAAAACTGGGTTGGATGCGCCGTTAATACGAGGCGGATGGCAAAGTCCTTCAGTTTTTGCGACAGCTTGGCCTCGGTGTCCTCTTCAGCCTGAAGTACTTCGGTTTCAAGATATTTCAAGGTGCCGGCGCCACCGGTATCGTTTACCTCTTTAAAAGCGGCGTCTTCAAGTGCATCGAACAATACTACTTGTCGTTCTACATACTGGATGAACCGGAACAACAGGTCCAGCCTGTCCTCTTCGGTGGCGAACGAGGTGTGTTTCTGAAAGAATTCCTGTATGATCTCGCTGGGGCTTTGTTTCTTCTTGTAACCCTCCTCGCAATTATTTACCAGCAGCGACAGCAGTATCCCTGTCTTTTCGATGCGATGAAAGGGTAACGACGTAAATAGGCTATTATACAGCTGGAACTTAATTCCCACGTAATTTTTAAATTGCTGTAATCCCACGCTCGACTGATGATCCATTGGTTTTTATTTATAAATTTCTGTCACAATTTACATCTTTTATGTACCTTCGGCGCTCCTGAAAAATGATATACCTGGTCAATCATATTATTTTTTCCTCTCCCAAAGTAATCGATGCTTCCATTAGCTATCCTAACGGCGGTATTATTATTACCTCTTCAACAACGCTTTAAGCGTTGTACATTCTATCATATAACCATTGGGCATTTGCTGACATCACAAAGAGGGTAAATTATCATTACAATCAATCGGAATAATATGCAGGTTTTAAAATTTGGCGGCTCATCCGTCGCCAATGCGGAGAATATCAACAAGGTGGTATCCATCGTTCAAAAAGCTTCTCAAAAAGATAAAACAATAGTGGTGGTTTCCGCGTTCGGTGGTATCACGGATAAATTATTATCGGCGGCTGCCCTGGCGGCCACCGGTGACGAGTTGTACTCCGAACAACTAACGCTGATGGAAAAGCGCCACCTGACCGCAGTTCAGGAACTGATGCCGGTGGCTAAGCAAAGCAGCGTATTAAGTTCAGTAAAGAAGCAGTGCAATGAAATACAGGACATCTGCAATGGAATATTCCTGTTAAAGGAACTTTCTGCGGCTACCAAAGACCGCGTAGTGGCCTTTGGTGAGCTGATCTCTTCCCAGATCATTTCTGCAAAATTCAATTCCGACGGTGTGGAAAACCAATGGATAGATTCCCGTCAACTGATTATTACGGATAACAACTACGGCAATGCAAAAGTCGACTTTGAACAAAGCAACACCCGAATAAAAGAATACTTTGAAAAATCAACCAAAAACGTATTCATATTACCCGGGTTTATCGCCAGCGGCCCTTCCAATGGCACTACCACACTTGGCCGCGGAGGATCCGATTATACCGCTGCCATTATAGCTGCCGCACTCGATGCGGATGTGTTGGAAATATGGACCGATGTTTCAGGGATAATGACTGCCGATCCAAACCAGGTGTCTACAGCAAAAATAATTGCACACATCAGTTACCAGGAAGCGATGGAACTTTCGCACTTTGGTGCGAAGGTGATCTACCCGCCAACTATGCAGCCCGTGCTTAAAAGAAAGATTCCCGTAAAGGTTAAAAATACCTTTGCTCCATCAGATGAAGGAACGGTAATCGATAGCGGTGCCGAACAAAATGGAAATATCATCCGCGGTATTACCAG
>JBDTMM010000006.1:0-17136 GCA_039934275.1 Flavitalea sp.
CAAAATGAGTGAAGAGTACACATGCTATCTCAGAATGGAGAACCCTTTAACCAGTACTTACTTTATCAAAAACGGGGCTCAATATAACACTACTGAGGACATA
This sequence comes from Flavitalea sp., assembly GCA_039934275.1. Taxonomy (GTDB): domain Bacteria; phylum Bacteroidota; class Bacteroidia; order Chitinophagales; family Chitinophagaceae; genus Flavitalea. The sequence goes on from JBDTMM010000006.1 coordinate 104, forward strand.
TCTTACTATTTTAATGGCTCGTTACTATTATTTAGATTTGACATATGAAAAAAATCAGCCTTCCAATAACTCTGTTATTTTTAACTGCACTACAAAGTTGTAATTCTTTAAATACTGATGACCGCTCATTCGGATTAAGGAAATGGCGCGAATATTTGGGAGGACTGGTTCTTATTTTGAGGAGCCGCTGGTATTTATAAATGAATCCAGGTTGCCATAACCCGGCCGGTCGATTCGCCGTGAATATCTGAATTTTATAAATTAGTTTTCAGAAAGTTTTCACGACAGGTATAATGAAGGAACAAAAAGTAGTATAACCATTCTCGGGGGGTATGCTGCGTCACATTCGAATAATAGGTGATCGTTTGTGTAGGTTCATACCAACCTCCCATTTTTGCATCAAAAACATATTTATTTTGGGAAACTGATCTCTTCATAGGCAGCATATACTTTCTGATGAAATGGGGAGTTGTCCACGCGTTGTGGAAAATTCAGTCATCCCTCCTTGCTGTTACTACGTTAATTTAAACATATGAGCCCTTGCGTACAAACCGTATATGTTCTTTCCGATGGAACATTCATTACTACTTTGCAACAGTTTGAACTGGTAAAGAACCGCTTTGACTGGCTAGACAAAAAGACCCTTGTTACCGAATTCCTGTACGCCCGTATGTACGCTGACAATCATCATCAAACCATTGTTGCCGCCTTTGAAACCAACAAACAGCTTAAAGTTTACCTTAATTTACCCGATGATTTTCATATTTCAGATCTTGAGGCAATGTCCGCATCGGTTCCGGTGAGATAGCAGGAATTGGTGACTAAAATGACCTATTTGCCGTTATACCTTCAAATAAGGTTTATAACGAAATAACCGTGATCTTTGCAGCAAAATACCCTATTTTAAAATGACTCCACAACTTCGCTCCTATTGTTTTGACTACCTCCAGCTTATCTGTTCCAAGGAAAAGGGTATAACTACTTCTTTTGAAGAATTGAAAAATTTACACGGCAGTACAAAGCCTTATCACAAAGATGAGATTTTAGAGGTCCTTCAACGCAACGGTTACATCAACCTATACAGCAGGATGGTTTCCGCAACTAATGAAGGAATAGCCTTTAGCAAAAAAGCTTCTCTCAAATAATTTCCAGTCCTTTCTAAAGGTTTTTATTTATAAAAAACCCCGTTGTAGAAACATCGGGTATATTCAAAAACTGTCCAAATGGATCACAAATTCATTGGTTTTCTTTGGTATTGTAATAATCTCTAACAAAACCTCTTAATAACGGCGTATATCCTTTAAAAAACCACTGCACACCACACGGTAAGTTTGAATTTTTATACCCCATTTTTTGTTTTTCTTACCTACTCAACCAGGTAAAGTATAAGCTACATAAATTTATTTTTCGCCTATATACGGAGAGAAAGAAAAAGTGAAAATTCCATCGGAGATGCGGTATCTGAAGGCATAAAAGATGTATTCAGGGAAATGGGATACCACATTGCGCAGCATGAAAAAAATGATCACTTCAACGCGTCCCTTTTTAGCAAACGGTTTTAAAACATTCTTTGATCCGGAAAATAAACAACTCCTTCTTGCGGCGGCTAACTTCAATTTCCGATCCATTGGTCATCATTACGGCGCCGCCTTCTCCACGAACATATTCTTTCACATGCATCAGGTTTATAAGGAATGAGCGGTGGATGCGCAAAAACATGGAATTCGATAAAAGTTTATCATAATCAAAAAGTGGTTTTGAGATCATGATCTTTTTATTATCTACGAGATGGAAATTGGTGTAGCTTCTTTGTGCTTCACAATAGATTATATCTTCAAGTTTTATAATAATAAAACCCTTTTGTGTGGGCAAACACAGCCTGTTAACATCTAAGTTTTCTTTTGCATTTTCAATTTGAAGTGTGTCCTGGTAATCATTTATAGTTAATTCTCTAAGCATATTCGGGAGGCTTTTTAGGTTAACACGCGATTGGAGTTTTATTGCGCATTTTAACCATTCGTTAATAAATACCTCGGAATAGGTTGGGATAGATGATGCTAATAGTTTGTTTTGTTTATGGTGCTTTCATGTTGATTTTTTTTAAAAGTTGGAACGATCGTTTACAATTTTTAAATAAGAACGTAAAGTGATAGAAAAAAGCTGCTTCAAATCAAATTATTTATAAAATAAAAAAATGAATGGTACTTTATACAACCAAACAATGAGGCGAAACAATCGTTAGGGTAGATTAAGAAAATTATCATCGCAGATCAAAACTGCGTATAGCCAGTCTTATTCTGATATAATCTTTCCCAAATTGAAATAGAAATACAATGGTGTGATAGTGAAATCCTTTGTGGGCGGGACTTTTACAATTGGCACGTTGTTGGACTAAACCTAATCGGTTTTTCATAGGATATTGGATTTAAACACGGGCCGGGTTTCTACCTGGCCTTTTTTTTTACATCCTCCGCATCTCCCTGCCTATCCTCTGCGCTACTAGTTATACTACTTTATACAAAGAATCGTAACATAAAGAAAGCAGGCGATTCGCAAACAGCTAACAATCCTTCTACTCCCCATTCGTTCACACCATCGGAATGCATCCCGCCATTATTAGGTTATACGAATGCACTGGTTTTAATTCGAGGGAGAGCTGTAACTACAATTTATATTTTACGGGTCAGTCCGTTTCACTGGTATACACCTGTAAGCAGAAAACCGCAATGAGCTAGGTTTGGATTGTAAAGTCGGCTACCTTTACTGATCAAGAAAGAATTATGAATTACGATGATCTGGTAAAGAATCACTCCGGTGAAATGATTGAAAAACTGGTGACCGAGATTCTCAGTAAAGAATCTGTAGAGGCTCGTTTCGACTTTGAAGACAATGAACAATGGTCGGTAGTGAGCATGCATATTTATGAAGAGGATAAGGAAATTTCATTGAGGTTGCACACAGGCGAGAAATATATTTTATATTTTGGTTATTACGACGATGACGATGAATTTCACGAGATCATCAAGTTATTAACGCCGGATGAAATAAAATCCGTTCCAAAGGGTTTATTGAAAGTGATGCAAAAGGTACTGAGTGATGAACAGGGCATGAAAATTCCTTCTCATTTGCTTACTAAACATGCATAACCCGCATGAAAAGTATTAATAATTGAGGCTGGTGTTAGTACAGCTATTTTATTGATAGAGGGGATAATTCTTTTGTCTTTATACCTAAAAGGCGTCCATAGATGGAACTCATTTCCAAGTAAAAGGAATGCTCCATTGGGAAGATCATCGACATTTTCTTCGTAAGTGACCTTCTCGATATCTTTATCGATCCTTTCGCTGTGTAGCATCTTATCAATTTCAATAGCGGGTACTTTTATATCAAACCCGTAATGGTGATTTCCCTTTATCCAAAATTCTTTAAACCGGTTAAAATATTTTCTCCTGCATTCGGAACAGGGACGATGACCTGCTGAAAATGAAGTGGCCTCATCTAAAAAAAAAACAACACAGTCCAGCGTTAAAAGTATTGATCATTTCATAATGGTCAACTGTTAATGATCGGTACTTATTACACCGTGGTTATCCGAGAAAGTAATCTGAAGCCCCTATGTTCTAATAGACCTAAGGAATATCGTGAATTTTGCAATATTGGAATTGGATATAATCAGGGCGAGGCAGTGCGCAGGCCGAGCTATCATCAGTCACCACTGTTTAGCAATTTTGACTAAATAAAGTTAATTATGCAGCACAATCGGTACATAACAAAATACTTAACAATAAATATAGCAATGCCGTTTTTACATTACGATTTCGAGTAAGTGTGTACATCAGTCGAAGTGATTTTACTTTAAAGTTCTCAAGCTTTACGTTGCCCGCACATCAGGTTAAAACATTTTGTCGGCATTATTCTATTAACAACAACTCGCTTATCTTTTTTAGAAATGCTGTAGGCTGAAAAGGTTTTCGGATGATTGCGGCGGGTTTGCAATCTGTTGGCGGAAGTGTTTTTTGATCGGCGAGCAATACTATCCGCATCCCTTTAAATTTTTCATTCTGCTGAAGGTTCTTACAGATAGCGAGATCCCTTTCTTTTACCACATCAAGCACAATAAGGTCTGGAAGAAAGGCTTCTATTTTAGGGATGATGGCGTCGGTGTCGTTGATGGTATCGGCGTCGTATCCCTGTCTGTGCAGGTAAGATTTCAACAAAAGCTGGAAATCAGGGTCGTCATTTATAACCAGTATCTTTTTCATAAGGGGAAGTATGCAATTTTTATACTAAGCTACCTTGCGGTCAAGTGCCTTGGATTTCATTCATGGCAGGTGGAAGCACCAAGAAATATCCGCGCAGAAATTAGTTATAGTTCTGATAGATAACGAAATTTTCCCCAAACGGGATTTCCAAATGATTATCGTCCAAAATTACCAGCAATATGTGTTTACCCTTAGTGAACTGGGAACTATTACGCATGTTTGCCGATAAGGCGCTTTAACCTGCCTAAAGAACACTTTATAGGATATATTTTGTAAAAAATCTGAACCCAAAAACTATTAAAATTTAAAGTTATGTTATTCTGGACCCTAGTACTATTCATTGCCTATTCGATTACCTACTTCGTTGTTTCGCAAAGGAAAATCAAAACACTGATAAAAAGTAACAATGAACTTTACACGAACCTACAGCAAAAAACAATTTCATTACAGATAGCGAAGAAAATGTCTCAGTCCGCCATTTAAAATAAGCGCCAACAAGCAAACTAACCGCGCACAGTAAAAATAATATACAGCAGCGACAGTATTAATTTTAACCACGCCTTATAACTGATATTCAGTAACTCAAGGCTTGAAAGAACCATAACTGTTAGTGCGATGAGCCCTTCTGTATTCATCCCGTATTGATACGCGTTTATTACTTTTCTTCCAGGAATATTTACCTCAATCGCCTGTGCGCCGATGATTGGCATGGTAAGTACTGCCGTTCCTGAAGAGGAATTGATAAAGATTCCGAACAAAAAATAAATTGCCAGGAGCAATAATATAAATAGTGCGGGAGAAAGCCCGCCTATACGTTTCGCTGAATAGAATAAAATGAAGTCACAGACATTCCCATCGTTCAGTATAACTGAAACACCACGGGCAATTCTCACAATAAAGGCTACATATAAAAGACTGTATGCTATTCTTTTAATCCACTATTTTGGGGTCGTTCATAGTAGCCCAATAATGCCATATCATCAACCTCAATCACCACACCACCGAATTTGGATCTTGAGCATCCTGTAATGCATTAAACGATGATATGGCAGGTGCAAAAAGATTCACCCTGGTGGCCTTTTCGCTATGCATTTATATCGCGTACTTGGTTTCCTGCCACAATTGTAGGCATAATTTGAGTATGAATGGTTTGCGATTACTCTGCAGAAGAATAAAAAGTAATTTTCGGGACACCTTCAACACCGGCATCAGTCATTAACTTCTTAAGCGCCGGATCGGTCATTCTTGCTTTGGCTTTGGCCATATCCTTTATATCAAATACTATATGAATCATATTCGGGTTGTCAACGTCACGTGCCAATACCACATCAGCAAGTCCAAAAGAAGCTCTTGTTACAGTACCTTCTTCATCAAACACTTTTAACCAGGCATCGAAATCCTTTACTTTATGGTCAACAAGCACCCATTGTTTTTCTTTTGATTCTGGATTGAACCTGATCACGTGATAATATTTTACAGAGGGTTTTGATATTACACCATTCTTTTGCATAACTTCTTTCAGCCGGGGATCAGCAGCAAAGGCTTTTGCTTTTGATATATCCGACACTTTGAGTACAACGAGCAGGCTATTCGGGCTGGTCAATCCCCTACCAACTACGATCGTTTCTAATCCGCTTGCTTTACGCGCTACGGAGTCTGTATTAAAAGCCGGTCTCCATTTGGCATAATCTTTTACCACGTGTGAAATTTCAGCAACATCAAATGGCTCGAATACCTCCGGGGCCGCCACCGCAGCAACAGCAGTATCCGCTGTACTATTTTCAGTGCTGGTTTTTGAGTCTGAATTGTTGTTGCAGGAAATAAAAAAACCGGCTAAGCATACCATTAATAATGGCGTAAACTTTTTTAGAAAACTGTACATGGTGTATATTTTTGGAGGTTGAAATTAATTATGATTGATTTTCTTCAGCTTTCCTTTATTAATACCTCACGCCGGTTGGTGCCGAATAATTAAAGGTCATTTTCATAATAGTTGGAGTTCCCACAAATTCTTCTTTGAAGTTACTCATCTTTGGTAATCACCCACAAATAAATTATTATGGAAAATCAGCGAAGTCACTGGGAATGGAGAATTCGCTGGAAGCAACAGATTTATCCCTGGTGGGCGATTCCTATCGCATTTGTGATAAGAGGTAAAGAAAACAAAATCCTGGAAAGCGTTAGTCCAGCACGACCTCCTTTCTAAAGTGAACTTTTATTTTAAATATTGATCATGATATTTTATTAAGTATGCCTTTTATTACTACGTCGCAGCACAACATCAATATTTTTTCTGTAATGATTTGTTTTGGTCTTGATACATTATCAAAATATTCATTAACCAATTCTGCAATCGGCGCAAACAATATAGCACGGTGAACCTCGTGTGGATAATTGGGGATGATCCCTTTTTTTTTATTACTTTTTAAAAAAATCTGAACAGGTAAAAAGAAATCCCCTTCACTGATGTTATTTTCCCGATAGGCTTTTTGAAGCATTGGCGATGATTTACCGTGTTTGATTAATGCGAAGGCATGCGGGTTGTTTTTCAGGTAACAAAAAGTATTAAGCCAGATCCTTTTTACTCCTTCAGCAAAATCCATTTCCGGATTAAACCCTTTCAACACAGCTTCTTCATAAGGTCCCAATACTGCTTCAATAAAAAGTTTTATCAGCAAATCTTCCTTGTCTTTGTATTTTATATAGATCGTGCGTGGAGAAATATTGGCAGCCTTTGCGAGTTTCTGCATACTTAGATTCTCTAGCCCCTCTTCTGCGATGATTTGCATGGCAATAGTTCGGATCGCTTTTTCTTTCTCGAGGTTTTTTGTACGCATGAGCGCATTGTTCAGGAAATAAAGATAAGTAAATATTCATTTACTTATAATTGGCTTTATCCTTGCGTTTCCCATAGAAAAGGCGTTCAATTTTCTGTCAACAGTGCAGTTCCAACTATTTTCCTAACTTGGTGGTGTAACCAACCAACGCTGAAACTTTTGAGCCGATTCACATCATATAGTGATGAATACCTTTTTATATTGCTGAAAAACAGTGACGAAAAGGCTTTTGAAACCCTGTATGAACGTTACTGGCAAAAATTATTCGTGGTAGCGGCCAAAAGACTGGAATCAGCATCGGAAGCAGAGGAAATTGTTCAGGATATATTCTTTAATATCTGGAAGCTCCGCTTCGAATTAAATATAGAAAAATCGGTGGCCGCTTATCTTTCCGCATCCGTTAGGTTTCAGGTATTCAACGGTCTGGCCAAAAGAAAAAGGTTGCGCAGTTTTTCGCTTACGATCGCCGACAGGTATCCATCATGCGACAATGCAATGGTCAACAACACCAGGATGGCGGAATTAATAGAACTCTTGCAGCAAACCGTTGAAAAATTACCGCAGCAGTGCAAACTGGTTTATCGCCTCAGTCGCGAACAAGGTTACAATCGGAAAGAGATAGCGGAAACCCTTCATCTCTCCGAAAAAACGGTGGCCAATCATCTTACCCGCGCACTTGGCATTTTGCGCACCGTATTGCACCTGAGCATTATTTTATTTATGAAATAATAATAAGAGGTTAGGACATGTGCTCGTATTGTTTGTCATGGTAACAAACAAGTCTGTTCATGATACCGGAACGAATTGAGTTATTCGCGCATAAATTTATTGAGGGTAGCATATCAAAGGAAGAATTGAATGAACTGAATCGCTGGTATGCTTCGCATCAGGATGAAGAATTGCTGCTAGAACATAATTACCCGTCACCGGAAGAACTGAAGAACAATATTAAAGCGGCATTAAAACAAAAGATAAGTTCATACGAACATAAGGGCAAAGTGTTTTCAATTTCAGTAGGGAAACGCTGGTTTGCAGCAGCTGCGATTGCTGTTATTGCTATTGGAATATACATAACGTATAATATGCCTGATGGCAATAAAAGGGTGAAGTCTGTAATTACTCAGGCAGATGCCAGCCCTGGTGGCAATAAAGCTATTCTTACCTTGGGCGACGGAACAAAGGTGCTTCTGGACAACGCACACAACGGGCTTGTTGCGTTACAGGGAAAAACCAGTATTACCAAGCTCTCTGAGGGTCAGCTTGCATACGATGTTACTTCTGAAACGTCTTCCCTTATCACTACAAATACAATGAGCACACCCCGCGGCGGTCAGTATCAACTCCGACTTCCCGATGGAACAATTGCCTGGTTAAATGCAGCTTCTTCCATCACCTATCCAACTGCATTTACAGATAAGGAACGCGTCGTGAAAATTACGGGAGAAATTTATTTTGAGGTCTATAAAGACCCCACCAAACCATTCAGAGTAATTCTTCCTGATGCATCGGAAATAAAAGTGCTGGGCACCCATTTTAATGTAAACAGCTATTCCGACGAGGGAGATATCCGCACAACACTACTTGAAGGAAAGGTGAAGGTAAATAATGGAAACAACTCTATGGATCTCGCACCACTTGAGCAGGCAGTCATTGACAAAAAAATAATCAGTCTTAATAAAAAGGCAGACATCACCCAGGTAATGGCCTGGAAAAACGGGTGGTTTAATTTTGAAGGTGCTGATCTGAAAACCGTTCTTCGTCAATTGTCGAGATGGTATGATGTGGATGTTGTTTACGAAGGCAATATTTCAACCGAAAAGTTTGGGGGTGAAATAGAAAGATCACTCCTATTATCACAGGTGTTGAATGTGTTAAAAAGTGCGGGGGCAAAATTCAGTATCGAAGGCAAAAAACTTATAGTTGCCCCTCAATGAAACCGCCACGCGTATGAGGCGTGACGGCAAAGTTCTGGGATGATTATTCATAAATTTTCAGACTTACAACAATCATGTGAACCAAAACTAAACAAAGCTATGTTTTTTAAAACTACTGGCAGCCAGGCCAACTGGACCATGGCTAACCTGATGCCACGCATGAACCCTTTATTTATCAAAACTATGCGACTAACTGTACTGTTACTCACGGTCACCTGTCTCACCGTTTCGGCAAAAAGTATTGCACAGAAAATAACTTATTCCGGCAGGAACGTTTCCCTGGAGAAGTTATTCAAGGCGGTAAAAAACCAGACAGGCTATGTTGTGTTCTTTAAACATTCGTTGATCGACAATGCAAAACCGGTAACGATTGATGCGTCGAACGTACCACTTCAGGACTTCATGAATTTAATTTTGAAGGACCAGCTGTTTGACTACAAAATCGAAAGTAAAACGATCGTCATCAGTCCAAAGACGGTGGTTGCCCCTGCATTTGTGGTATCGGAGAAAAATGACCCTGTAATATATGAACCTGTGCCGCCTATTACTGTGCATGGCAGAATATTAAATGAAAAAGGCGAACCGCTAGAGGGCGTAACCGTGATGGTTAAAGGTAATTCCAAAGCAACCATCACCAATACAAACGGAGAATACACCATAGTGGTGCCCAACAAATCTTCTTTGTTAGTGTTTTCATTTGTTGGATATGCGTCTATTGAGCGCGCAGTTAATAACAACACATCCATAGATTTAACCCTGGCAGTAGAAAACAAAATCTATGAAGAAGTAGTGGTAGTGGGATATGGAACCCAAAGAAAAAAAGACCTTACTGGTGCGGTATCATCGGTCAAAACATCCGACCTGGTTTTGTCTCAGGGACCCGACATTGGCGACATGCTTAAGGGCAAAGCTGCAGGTTTAATGATCAGGCAAAACAGCGCACAACCTGGAGGAGGTTTGGATATCATGATCAGGGGTGCTGGTTCCATTAACGCAAGCAACGACCCTTTAATAGTGGTGGACGGATTTCCCATTTCAGATCTTCAGCAACCGGAAAGCGGGGGAAGGTATGTGGCAGGCACACAAAGTGTTTTAAATTCATTTAATCCGAATGATATAGAATCCATCGAGGTTTTAAAAGATGCAAGCGCCACTGCTATTTACGGTTCACGTGCCGCCAATGGGGTAATACTAATCACTACAAAAAGAGGCAGCGGTACGGATGGTGCGGCTACCATTCAATACTCAGGAAATTATTCTTTGCAGAAATATAAAAACCCATTCGATGTACTCCCACTGAATGAATGGATGCAGGTTCGTAATGAAGCCGCATGGGAACAATGGAATTTTTCAAACAATGTAATTCCCTATGGAACACGAACACTGGAAGAAGCGAAGGCAGCTCCCGTGGCTGGCGATTTCCATAATTTATATACTCAGAATGCGATAAATAATGTAGGGAGGGGAACAGATTGGTTTGGCCTCGTTACACGTGATGGTGCTACACAACAGCATAATATTACCATTAGCGGTGGAAACCAGAATACAAAATATCTTATATCGGGGAATTATTATAACCAGGATGGAATAATCAAAAATGCCGGTTTTCAAAGAGCCAGTTTCCGCGCCAATATAGACCAGAAATTAAACAAATATGTCAAACTTGGTATAAACCTTACTTCCAGTCGCATTAATAATACAAATAGTTCACTGGGTAAAGATCAATATGAAAATTCCGGTATACTTAGGGCTGCCATACAACAAGGTCCTCACATTAAGCCAATTGACGAAGATGGAAATTACCCACTTAATCCGCAGCTCGCTCTGCAGCCAAATCCCTATTCACTATTAACGATTACTGATAAAGGGAGAATTGAGAGAACGCTTGTAAATTCATTCCTCGACATCACCCCCATTAATGGATTGTTGATAAAAGTTAAAGCGGGTTTGGATAGGGGCATCACCGATAGATGGAGTTATTTACCTACTACAACCTTGCATGGTGCATCCGAACACGGAAGGGCCGCGATTGGCAATAGTAACGTAAATGACTATTTGCTGGAAGCAACGGCAAATTACACGAAATCATTTGCTACGGTACACAACTTCAATGTGCTTGTTGGGGTGTCTGAACAAAAAACAAAAACTGATCAAAGTAACCAATCAAATACAGGATTTATAACCGATGCTTTTTTATGGAACAATCTCAATGCAGGAAGCGGAACAAAAGTAGTCGGTACTTCGCGTCAGGAAAATATGATCGCTTCCTATTTCGGCCGGTTGAATTATAATTATAAAGAGCGCTACCTGCTTACCGCTACTGTGCGTACAGATGGGGCAAGCGTTTTTGCTAGGAATAATAAATGGGGAACATTTCCTTCGGTGGCCTTTGGATGGAACATTGCCGACGAACCCTTTTTCAGCAGATTTAATTATGCCGTTCCACAACTCAAATTGAGAGTAAGCTATGGACAAACAGGTAATGCGTCTATTGGAAGTAATGCGTTCGCTGCTTATAATGCATACCCAGCCTGGCTTTCCGGCAACAATGGCATTGATATAGGTGTCTCTCTTGGAAGGCTGGAAAATCCGGATCTGAAATGGGAAACCACCACTGAAACGAATATCGGCCTTGATTATTCCATATTAAAAGGAAGAATAAGCGGTTCGCTTGAACTTTATAAAAAAATCATTTCAGATTTGCTGGCCTTTAAACCACTTAATTCTTATAACGAACTTAACCAGGTGATGGCAAACATTGGTGAAACACAAAGCAAGGGATTTGAATTAACCATTAATACGCTTAATGTTAGCCAGAAAGACTTTCAATGGAGAACAATCTTTACGTTTTCAAAGTTTCAGGATACCTGGAGAAAAAGGGCCGATGACTGGAAGCCGGCGGTTTATGAAAGCGCAAACGATCCGATAAGAGCGGAGTATTCCAGGGTATCCGATGGCATACTTCAGATAGGTGATAAAGTAGAATCTCAGCCAGAACTAAAGCCAGGGATGATAAAAATAAAAGACATCAATGGATATGTTCGTGATGGCAGCGGAAACCCGGTGGTAGATGAGAATGGCCGTTTTCTCAGAACGGGTGCACCCGATGGAATCATTGACGACGCCGACACTAAACTTATTGGCACCACTGATCCAAAACTGATCGCCGGCTTTTCTAATATTGTCACCTACAAGAACTTTAGCCTTAATGTAGATTTCAATGGACTTTTTGGCCGTAAAATGGAAGACCCTAATTATACAACGTATGGAGTTAGCGCCGAACCCATTTATACCTACGGATATAATGCGTTCAGAACTGTAAAGGACAGATGGACGCCTGAAAAACCTTCTACCACCCACCCCAGTTCTTATTATGGATGGTCGCCGTATGGAAGTGGAAACTTCTTTTTACAGGAGGCATCATTCTTTCGATTACAGAATGTTTCCCTTGGATATAATTTACCAAAGCGATGGATTCAAAAAGTGTTTACAAACGTTCAGGTACATGTGGATGCGCACAACCTTTTTGTGATAACGCCTTATACGGGTATAGATCCGGAAACCGATTCCTATACCGCAGCATATCCTAACATAAAAACATTCACCGCAGGACTAAGCCTGACCTTCAAATAAATCTCTAATAAAGTTAATATGAAAAAAATATTTTCATCTGTTGTGTTGATGCTCTTGTTGAGCAACTGTACAAAAGACCTCGTGTCCATAGATTATTCTGAAATTAACCCGGCAATTTTTCCCAGGTCGGAAGCGGATGTTGCAGCAATGGTAAATGCCTGCTATTACCCACTAAGGGGTTCCTGGTGGGATGGTATCAATACAACGTCTGAACGGGGCATCATGTTTGTTAACGATGCTACCACAGAAATCCTTTCCGGAAAATACAGCGTACAACAATATGGCCATTTGCTTAATTACACTCCGGCTAGTACAGACATTACTTATTTTTACGATTGGTTTTATAATAAGTTAAGTCGCATGACACTTACTATTGATCTGATCCAGGAAGCGCAGATCAGCGACGATGTAAAAAGAAAAGCCATTGCTGAAGTTCGTTGCGCAAGAGGTTTGCTTGCTTATGACCTCTTCGATATGTTCGGACCAATTGTAATTGCGCCTATTGAAATACTTAAACAACCTCTTGTCGAAAATCCGTTACCGCGTCTTACCAACGATGAAATGGTTTCCTTTATAGAGAACGATCTGGTGGCTGCAGCTGAAGACCTTCCTGATCCTTCTGCGTCTGAATACGGAAGATTTAATAAGGCATTGGCAAAGATGATCAACATAAGGCTAATGCTCCACGAAAAAAAATGGGATAAGGTGAAAGCACTTTGCGATGATATTATTGGATACGGATATTATTCTCTTGATGCCGATTACGTGGGAATGTGGGATCTCGAAGGCGCCAAGAAAAGTAAAGAAGTGATCTGGGCCATACCGTGTAATTATGAAGGAACAAGTGAAAATCAATGGCAGTTAATGGCACTACCTTCTGATTATTCTCCAAAGGGCGGATGGGCAACTGTACAAAGTACCTGGGCATTTTATGACAGCTTTGAAGGCAACGATGTAAGAAAAACAATGCTGATTGCAGAATACACAGGTACTGATGGAACCGTTTACAACAGGGCCAATCCCGGTACTAATATGGACCTCGGACCCATTCCATTAAAGATTAATCCGGATGCAGACCGCACTACGGGATTATCAACCGTGGATATCATTCAGTACAGGTATCCTGATGTATTGTTATCAAAGGCAGAAGCCATTGCAAATGGTGGTGCACCAAATGCTGAAGCAATGGAACTGGTAAATGTCGTTCGAAGAAGAGCGGGCCTTCAGGATAAAAATATCGCCGATTATTCCTCACTGGATTCTTTTAATGATCTAATCCTGCTTGAAAGAAGTCATGAATACTGGTGCGAAAACGGCCAATACCGTTCCGACCTTATCAGGCACGGCAAATTTGTATCGCGTTGCATACAATTAACAGGTTCCACATACGCCAACGATACAAAAGTGGTATATCCTTTTTCATTAAAGAGCGTGAGTGAAGGAAAAGGAAAATTTATTCAGAATCCGGGATATAATTAATAATTAATTGAAATGTCAAGAACACAATTAGTCATTTTATTTTTTTGTTGCATTGCCTGCACCAGGAGTTCAGTGGCCAGCAACAATGATTCTGACAAGGAAATACAATACAAAATTTCAACCGATATTTTTCCCAATCCTGAACGCGGATTTATACACAATATCGAAAGCCATTCGGAAAGTGATCCGTTAAGCGCCGGTGCGCTGGCTTCTCTCAGGAGTGAAAATGTATCGATGATCCTGCGACTTTATTACCTGGAAAAATTCAAAGCGCAAGCCATTAGTGACGTTGAACTTTCATTGATTCGGTCCGACTTTCAATTGATGCGCGATGCAGGCATTAAATGTGTGCTTCGTTTTGCTTATACCGATGATATGAGTAAGCCAGACGCGCCGTTTTCAATAATCAGTCAGCACCTTGATCAGCTGAAGCCGTTATTAGAAGATAACAAAGATATAATTGCTTTTGTACAGGCAGGATTGATAGGGGCATGGGGCGAGTGGCACAGTTCCAGTAATGGTTTGGCCACAACCGAAAACGAAAAAAAAGTGATAGATAAATGGTTGAGCGTGCTTCCCCCAGCGATCATGGTGCAAGTTAGAACTCCCGCGCAGAAGCAGCAGATATTTGGCACTACCGATCCTGTTAGCGAAGCGAACGGATATAGCAGCGATAAGATTGCAAGAATAGGCCACCACAACGATTGCTTCATGGCTAGCGTCGACGATTACGGAACTTATGGAAATGTTCAGGCAGATAAAGAATACATTAGCAAAGAAGGCTTATTTGTACCTACAGGTGGCGAAACCTGCCCTCCCGATCCTCCTTCCAGCGCCGCTGATTGCCCAACGGCAACTTCTACCATGAAGCTGCTCCGCTGGACTTATTTAAACCTTGACTGGTATAAACCTGTTATTGATGCCTGGAAAGTAGCGGGATGTTTCGACGAACTTCAAAGGAACTTAGGATATCGATTGGCGTTAGAGAGTGCTTCAATTCCAGATAAGGTTGAAAAAACCAGGGATTTGAAGATTACGATTAACATCACCAACCTTGGATATGCACCGCTGTATAATTATAAAAATGCAGTGTTTGTATTAAAGAATACATCATCCGGTGAATTGCACGAAATTGCATTAGACGATGACCTGCGTAAATGCAAACCAATGGTCAAATTCAAAATCGAAAAAACAATCAATACCACTGACCTCCCTGCGGGCGGCTATGATCTCTATTTAAAAATTTGCGACGACGCTGTCAATTTAAAAAGCAGGAGCGAATATTCGATTAGACTGGCAAATGAAAATACCTGGGTACAGGATAACGGCGGAATGAACAACCTAAACCATCTATTACTAATAACTGAATAACTACACTGTTATGAAAAAAAATATTCTTATAGCCTGCTTTACAGCAACAGTCATTTTTCTGAATTTATCCTGCAAAAAAGATGGAACCAATGACAATGGTACCAAGGCGGTATTCAGTTATGTATCGGATGGATTTATTGTCAATTTTAAAGACTATTCCACCAATGCGAAGGAATATTCGTGGGATTTTGGAGACGCCGGCACCTCAACAAAAGCAAACCCGGTGCACATATATCATAGCAAAGGAGAATTTCTTGCCAAATTAACAATCACCAACGGCACGAACACCAGTGAGTTTATAGATACGGTATATGTTGCCGGACCCAACATAAAAATTGATGGTGATTTTACCGACTGGACCTATGTTGACTATTCACATACTAATGAGGGCACTACTGGTGGAACTTTGCTCGCAGTGAAAACCTTTGCTTCTGCAGCGGCCTTGAATTTTTATGTTGAAGGGACGGAGGATTTAAATCTTACATTAATAGATCTGCTTATTGATGCTGATAATAATACGGCAACCGGCTTTCAATTCTGGATGTACCCTATAGCATCCGGCGCCGATTTTTTATGTGAAGGCAGTCCTGTTGGCGGATGGGGTTCAGGATACACTCATGCGGGTGGTGACAATAATGGCTGGACATGGGAAAGTGCTTTTGATTTTGATGGAACGATCAAATTCTCTGAAATAAAAGAAGTAGACGGAAAAAAGGTGGTGGAATTTTCCATAAAAAGGTCAGCTTTAGGTGTCCAGAAAGACTTTGTCAATTTCGCCCTTCAGGAACTTGATGCAGGGTATACAATTGTTGGTACAATCCCTGCCGCGGCGGAAAGTACTTCTGCTTTTGCAAAGATTAAGTTGTGAGTGTATAATCAATTTGCAAGCACGTTCATTTTGTACCATTTATTTTGCTCCTGATTTGGAACAACACCTATGAATAAATGTTTACGCCATGGGTTAATGTGCACCGATTGCGATTTCATATCATATCGATGCACATTAACGCGGCGTATAAATTCCCTGTGATAAAGCGCATGTCATGAAATACAAGCCACGTATTACTGGTATTTTCAACCCGTTTTCTTTAACAAAATTTTCGTGGGCAAGCCCTTTATATATGGGCAATAGTGTAAAGATTACTACAGCGCACTCTCGCGCAATCCGGTTATTTTAACTGCGGTGCGATTTTGTAAAAAGTCATAACGGCAAAACGATTAATCTTAACCGTTAACTTTTTTTATTGGACTGAACCAGACTCTGAATTAAGACTTTAATATCTTTCGGATCGGCCTTGGTGAGGGATCCGCCGATGCCTACCCCAGAAACGCCTGCCTGTAACCAGGAGGCGGCATTGGTTAAATCTATGCCACCTACAGCCAAAAACCTAAGGTTGTTGAATGGACCTTGTATTGCTTTGAAATACTCTATTCCAAGTGTGCTCGCCGGAAAGAGTTTGATAAAATCCGCACCATAATCTCTGGCTGTAGAAATTTCTGTAGGAGTCATTGCACCC
>JBDTMM010000007.1:0-16247 GCA_039934275.1 Flavitalea sp.
GGGGAGTAGGAATACTCCCCTTATTAACCCCTAAACCCTAAACCGTAGAAAAAAACTCGTCTGATTTATATATCAACTATTTAAATGAGGTCGTAAAGATTTTTTGAAAAGAACTAATTCTATACCATAGCCCACAAACTATGCCAAAAGTCAATTTTCAGACCAAATTAAGAGTTTACAATTATGGAGCGAAGGCTATTTTATGCTTTTGTTAGAATAATGTGAGTAAGTCATTGCAACCCGTCTGCAATGACCCGGTTAATTGCGTGATTAATAAATGCCTTATGCGAGCATGAAAAATTATTTTAAAGTGCATTCTGTAGGCAACCGCACTAAACTTATTCGTAACTTTGCACCCTTTTATCAGTATGGCAGAGAGATACAGAGAATTTTCCCGGTTGAATTTACCATCCATTGAACAGGAGATACTCGCCAGATGGAGTGATATTCACGCATTTGAAAAAAGCGTGAGCATTCGCAACGGCGCAAAGCCATTTGTTTTTTATGAAGGCCCTCCGAGCGCTAACGGTTTGCCCGGCATCCACCATGTCATCAGCCGAACGCTGAAGGATCTTGTTTGCAGATACAAAACCATGCAGGGCTTCCAGGTTAAAAGAAAAGGAGGATGGGATACTCATGGTTTACCCGTAGAGCTTGGTGTTGAAAAAATGCTTGGAATTACCAAAGAAGACATTGGGAATAAAATTTCGGTTGCTGATTATAATGAGACCTGCAGGCGCGAAGTGTTGAAATACAAGGATAAGTGGGACGATCTTACCCATAAAATGGGTTATTGGGTCGATTTGAAAGATCCATACATTACTTTCAAGAACGAATACATTGAAACACTCTGGTGGATACTGAAAGAATTATATAAAAAGGGGTTGCTTTACGAAAGCATCAGCATTCAGCCTTATTCACCTGCTGCCGGAACCGGATTGAGTTCGCACGAGCTGAACCAGCCCGGCACCTACAAAATGGTGAAGGATACCTCTGCCGTTGCGATGTTCAAAGCGGTGAAAAATAAAAAATCTGATTTTTTATTCAGGCAATTGACGGAAAAAAATGCCGAGCTATTTTTTCTTGCGTGGACAACCACCCCGTGGACGCTGCCATCAAATCTTGGATTAACGGTTGGTGCGAACATCGATTATGCGCTCGTAAAAACATTTAATCCTTATACCCATCTGCCCATAAACGTTATTTTAGCAAAGGACCTTCTGCCAAATTATTTTAGGCAGGAAGGGAACACGGAAGACTTCAGCCAATATAAAGAAGGCGATAAAATAATTCCCTGGACCCTGCTATCCACCTTTAAAGGATCGCAACTGGAAGAATGCCGGTACGAGCAACTTATGCCCTTTGAAGCAAACACTGCGGAAAAGGCTGGAGGTAATCCATTTAGGATAATGATAGGTGATTTTGTAACTACCGAAGACGGTACCGGCATTGTTCACACTGCGCCAGCCTTTGGTGCCGACGATTACAGGGTTGGAAAAAAATATGATATCGGCATCCTTACAATGGTTGACCGGGAAGGAAAATTTATTGACGGCCTCGGTGAATTCAGCAGCCGCTTTGTAAAGAACTACAAAGATCAAAAAGATTATGTGGATGTAAATGTCGATATCTCTGTGAAATTAAAAAAAGAGAACCGCGCATTCAGGATAGAAAAATATGAACACAGTTACCCGCATTGCTGGCGCACCGACAAACCTGTTTTATATTACCCGCTCGATGCATGGTTCATCAGAACAACCGCAGTTAAGGAAAAAATGGTGGCACTAAATGAAACCATCAACTGGAAACCAAAATCAACTGGCGAAGGTCGTTTTGGAAACTGGCTCGAAAATATGGTTGACTGGAACCTAAGCCGGTCGAGGTTTTGGGGAACTCCCTTACCAATTTGGAGAACTACTGACGGAACAGAAGAAAAATGTATCGGTTCCATAAAAGAATTAAACGAAGAAATAAGAAAGGCCAATGAAATTCTGGGCGGAGAAGTAAACAAACAATACCTGCACGAAGGAATTCTTGACCTGCATAAACCATATGTTGACGAAATCATCCTGGTAAGCGAAAGTGGTATGGCAATGCACCGCATACCCGACCTGATAGATGTTTGGTTCGATAGTGGCGCGATGCCATTTGCACAATGGGGTCTCGACCAGGAAAAAATGGCGGCTGGCGATGAAAAACCTTTCAATGCGCCGTTCGAACAGAATTATCCTGCCGACTTTATCGCGGAAGGAGTGGACCAAACACGCGGATGGTTCTATACTCTTCACGCCATATCTACCTTATTATTCGGTTCAGTGGCGTTTAAAACCTGCGTGTCGAATGGTTTGGTGCTGGATAAGAATGGGAATAAGATGAGCAAACGCGTAGGTAATGTAATCGACCCATTTAAAACTATCGAAGATTTTGGTGCAGACGCAACGCGCTGGTACCTGATCACCAATGCTTCTCCCTGGGAGAGCATGAAATTCGATGTAGAAGGAATAAAAGAAGTACAGCGTAAATTTTTCGGCACATTATACAATACCTACCAGTTTTTTGTATTGTATGCAAATGTGGATGGGTTTGCTTTTAAAGAAACATACATTCCTGTTGACCAACGCCCTGAAATTGACCAGTGGATATTGTCATCTCTTCACTCACTTGTAAAGGAGGTAACCGCATTCATGAATGATTATGAACCCACCCAGGCGGGAAGGGCGATGGAAGAATTTCTTGACGCCCACCTCAGCAACTGGTACGTAAGGCTAAGCAGAAGAAGGTTTTGGAAGGGTGAATACGAGCACGATAAAATCTGTGCCTACCAAACATTATACGAATGCATGGAAGTATTGTCGAGGCTAATGGCGCCGATCGCACCTTTTTTCAGTGACAACATTTTCCACAACCTGAATGCAGTTTCAAAAAAGTACGATGCTAAATCTGTTCATCACGTATTGTACCCGATTACGGATGAAAAAATGATTAATAAGAAGCTGGAAGAACGCATGCTGATTGCGCAGACCATTTCCTCGCTGGTACTGTCTCTAAGAAAAAAAGTGAATATAAAAGTGCGCCAGCCGCTACAACGAATTCTCATTCCGGTTATCAATCCGGAACTGAAGGAACAAATCGCATTGATCGAGGATCTCATAAAAACTGAAGTGAACGTAAAGGGTATCGAATACATTTCTTCGGAAGATGGATTTATAAAGAAGAAGGTGAAACCGAATTACGTGGCACTTGGAAAAAAGCTTGGTGGAAGAATGAAAGCGGTGGCTGCGGTGATATCGGAGTTGCAGCAATCTGATATTGAACGGCTCGAAAAAGAAGGCTCTATTTCATTGTTAATTGATAATGAACCTGTAATATTACAAGCACAGGAAGTGGAAATTTCCAGCGAGGATATTCCAGGCTGGATGGTTGCCACAAAGGATGTCCTGACCGTAGCCCTCGATGTAAACGTTACACCCCTGCTGGTGAGTGAAGGAAATGCGAGAGAACTCGTAAACAGAGTTCAAAAGATCAGGAAAGACAGTGGGTTTGAGCTTACGGACAGAATAATAGTAAAACTGTCGGAGCATGGAGACTTAAAAGACTCCATCGCGAGATTTAATAACTATATTTGCGCCGAAATTTTAGCAGATCATCTTGAAATGGTGCCCGGCCTGGCCGAGGGAACTGAAGTTGAAGTGAACGATATTCCGGTTAAAGTGTTTGTCACAAAAAAAGCCTGATAATATGGCAACCAAAAAAAAAGCAGCAAAGCCTGCTAAGAAAAGCGCACCAGCAAAAAAGGTAGCACCGGCAAAAAAACCAGTAGCTAAAGCCGTCACTCATTCCCGACCTGCAAAACCTGTGTCTAAAAAGAATGTGAAAACTGCAGCCCCGGTTGCCACGAAAAAATCTCATGAAAAAGCGCAGGTAAAAAAGCCCATCGCAAAACCCGTACATAAACCAATGCCCACAGCAACTCATAAACATGCGCCGGTTAAACTCGCTGAAGCAGTGAAACCGTCCATTAAAAAATCAGAAGTTAAACATCCAGTGATGCCGAAAAAAGAGGAAAAGATTCCCGAGGTTAAGAAAGTGGAAGCTAAAAAAGTTGAAACGAAGAAACCTGAACCGGAAAAAACAAAATTGATTAACATACCTCCTGCGAAAAAACCTGCACCTCCCACAAAACCTGTAAAAGTGGTGATGCCGGAAATTAAAACGAAAACCATAAGGAAGTATGAGCCAGAATTTACAAAATCGGTTTTAGACCAACCCGAATACGTTCCGTCCGGACCAACCATGCGTTACAGCGATGGTGAACTACAGGAATTCCGCGACCTGATCCAGAAAAAGCTAGACCAGGCCAAGAAGGAACTGACCTACCTGCAGGGCCTTATTACGCGTAAAGACGAAATGGGAGGCGACGAAAACGAGAACCGCTACATGACCATGGAAGATGGCAGCATGAGCATGGAAAGGGAACAACTTGCGCAAATGGCGAGCCGGCAGATCAATTACATCGACCACCTTGAAAAGGCGATCATGCGTATTGAAAACCGTACTTACGGCATTTGCCGCGTTACCGGAAAACTCATCGACAAAGCGCGTCTTCGCGCGGTGCCGCATGCTACTTTAAGCATTGAGGCCAAACAGATGATGAATAAATAAGGTTATTTCTTTAGTGCCTTTTAATGCGCGTAGTGACTTTGTGGTTCCTAATGGATTTTCAACCACTAGTCACTAAGAATTGGCGTGAAGTTCACTAAGTATTCAAGGCAATCTTTAAGTTAGTTTTCAAATACTTCAGGAAGATTCTTGCCTAACAGGTACCTGTACACAAAGCGAGAAGTTTCTTTTAAGTCAAATGCATTTTTGGTTCCGCCAATCCCGTGCCGCTGCCCGGGATAAATCATCAGCTCGAAAGGTTTGTTCAAATCCTCGAGCAGGTTGATGAACTGCAAAGTATTTTGCATATGCACGTTATCATCCGTTGAGCCGTGTACAATTCTTAGTACGCCCCTCAGTTTTGGCGCGTATGTTAATACAGAAGTTTTGATGTAACCCTCCACATTGTCTTCCGGTTTGTTCATAAATCTTTCTGTAAAGTGTGTGTCGTAAAGTTTCCAGTCTGTAACTGAATAATCAGCGATGCCAAGGGTAAACACATCGGCACCATAAGTGAGCGCCATACAGGTAATATAGCCCCCAAAACTTCCCCCGGTAATACCAATTTTTGAAGAGTCTACCCATGATTGAGCTCGCAACCAGCGGCCGCAGCTCATGTAATCTTCAATTTCCCATTTACCCATTTGTTTATAGATATAGTTCATTCCTTTTCTACCAAAATGACCCGAGCTTCGATTATCCATCGTAACCTGTATCACTCCTTCCTGCGCCCACCATTGTGTGGTGGCCTTTCCTGCATTCCATTTATCGGCAACTGTTGAGTAATTCGGACCACCATAAACGAAGATCCATACAGGGTATTTTTTTGTAGCATCAAAATGTAAAGGATAAGTGATGGCAACAGGAAGATCAAAATTTCCGTCGGAGGATTTTACGGTTTTAATTTCCGTACGTGGTAAATCATAACTATCAAAATCGGTTCCTTTTAAATTCCCGATCTCGCGGATCTGTTTCCCTTTATTATTCATCAAACCCATTATTGAAGGCGTTGAAAGGTTTGAATAAACGGCTATCATGTATTTTCCGGTTGGAGAAACTTTTACGTCATCATAAGAATAATTTCCCGTGCTTAATTTAGAAACTGTTTTTCCGTTTAATGAAATTTTGTAAACATCTAACTGGTTGGAATGGTCTTTTCTTGCCCTGATAAAAACCTGTTTGTTTTTCTCGTCGATATTTAAAATACTGGTTTTCCAATAATTTCCATTGGTAACCTGGCTTATGAGTTTTCCATGCAGGTCATAGTAATATAAATTTTCCCATCCATCCTTGTCACTTTTAATAATGCAACCACTATTGCCATTTAAAAAAGTGAATCTGTTATCGTCC
The DNA here is from genome assembly GCA_039934275.1 of Flavitalea sp. GTDB lineage: Bacteria > Bacteroidota > Bacteroidia > Chitinophagales > Chitinophagaceae > Flavitalea. Next base: position 6,010 of record JBDTMM010000007.1, read on the forward strand.
TTGAGCGTTATCCATGTTTGCTGGTGCTCGGTATATATTTCTTTTTTAGCGCCATCGAGTTTATTAATCTGGTAAACTATTAACGAATCCTGTTCGCGGTTCATCCATTGAACCCATAATTCATTGGTGGGAGTCCATTGTGGTGTACCAAAATACTGATCGTCATCTGCACGAAAATCGGCCCATACTATCGATGGATTCACAACTGGTGTAACGCCGATCCTTACCTCGGGGTTTGTGTCACCTGCTTTTGGGTAGCGTTCTTTTTCAAGAAAGCCATGCTGCCCCTCCGCCGCAAAAATCGGGAACTGCGGCACCCTGGAATCGTCAAAATGCATGAACGCAATGTGTTTGCTGTCGGGCGACCACCAGAAAGCTTTGTAGTGCGTTGCGCGTCCAATAATTTCTTCACAATAAACCCATGATGCGTACCCATTCATTATTGTATCGGATCCATCGGTGCTTAGTGCGGTTTCTTTACCTGTAGATAATTCAAGCGAGTATAAATTATTGTCCTTGGTGTATGCTGCCCATTTTCCGTTTGGAGAAAGTGTAATATTCAATGCACCCTGGATGGTAGGCACAGTTGCTTCCGACTGTTTATTTGGATTGGTGTAGGGCACTGCGGTTCCGGAAACAGCATCCACCGAAACAACTTCATCGGTACCATTATTATTTCTTGTTTCAATATAATGATTGTCGTCGGCCCAACCTTTGATGTCTGGAAGTTTCTTGTAAATGGCGGGGTAATTTCCTTTAAAAAGCTGGTCGTAGGTAAATGATTTCTTTTGTGATAGCACTGAAGCTGGCAATGCTATTATCAGCAAAACGCCAATGGAGGTTTTAAAAGTATGCATAGATCTTAATTGTGGTTGCTTTGTAAAAAGTCGTTAAACTATTTCACTTCCTGCAGGTCTACTAACCTTCTGTATGTGCCGTTTACCGCCAATAACTCTTCGTGTGTTCCGCGCTCCGCAATTTGTCCCTTGTTCAATACTATTATTTCGTCAGCATGCCTGATAGTGCTTAGCCGGTGTGCAATTACAATGCTGGTGCGATTTTGCATCATGTTGTTGATGGCGTCCTGTACCAGCCTTTCACTTTCGGTGTCGAGGGAAGAAGTGGCCTCATCGAGAATTAATATGGGCGGATTTTTTAGTAACGCACGCGCAATAGTAAGGCGCTGTCTTTCGCCACCGCTTAGTTTGGAACCCCGGTCACCGATATTCGTTTCGTATCCGTTTTCTTTGGCAATAATAAATTCGTGTGCGTTTGCAGTGCGTGCTGCACTCTCAATTTCTGACGGTGTTGCGGCGGGATTGCCAAGTGTGATGTTGCCGCCAATGCTATCGTTGAATAAAATCGGTTCCTGGGTTACAATTCCCATTTGCTCGCGTAAAGAAGTGAGGGAATATTTTCGAATGTTCACCCCATCTATTAATATTTCTCCTGAAGAAGAATCATGAAATCTGGGTACAAGGTCGGCCAGCGTAGATTTTCCCGCCCCCGATGATCCCACCAGCGCTATCGTTTTTCCTTTGGCAATTTTTAGATTGATGGAGTCGAGTATCACCACGTCTTCATATGAAAAACTAACGTTCCTGAACTCTATCGATTCCGAAAAATGATCAAGGATAACGGGGTTAGTGGGGTCGCTGACGAGTATGGGTGCCTGCACAATTTCTTCAATGCGTTTAATGGCCGCGCTTCCACGCTGTGCGTTGTAAAAGGCTGTGGATAAGGCTTTCGAGGGATTGATGATCTGGGTAAAAAATAAAATATAGGTAATAAAGGTATCGGGCTGTATTCCACTGTGCGAAAAAACCAGCCTGCCGCCGAAATACAACACACAACAAAGTACCACCACTCCCAGAAATTCCGACATCGGCGAAGCGAGATCCCTGCGGAAGATCATTTTATTACGCAACGTGGTGAGCGTGTCGTTGCTGTGAAAAAATTTTGTACGAAGTAATTTTTCAGCGTTGAAGGCTTTTATCACTCTTAATCCTCCTAAGGTTTCATCGAGTATCGACATCAGCGTACCCATTTCGTGTTGGGCATCGGAAGATTGTTTTTTCAGTGAACGGCTTAATCGTCCTATAATAAAACCCGTCAAGGGCAGTAGTACCAGCAGAAAAAGCGATAACTGCGGGCTGAGGAATATGAGCACTGAAAGGATAATAATAATGTTCAGTGGTTCTTTCAGTAATCCTTCCAGCGTACCCATCACACTCCATTCAATTTCATTGGAGTCGTTGCTCATACGGCTGTTGATGTCGCCTTTCCTTTGTTCGGTAAAATACCCAATAGGGAGGTCTAGGATTTTGCTATACAGGTCGGCACGAAGACGCTTCATCACCCTGTTGCGCATGGGTGCGAGCACCCGGTAGGAGAGATATATAAAGGCGTTCTTGAAAAAGATAGAAATAATTATGATCGCGCAGATGGCGCCCAGCGCATAGAGTTCATTGTGCTCCTTTATTAACCCGCTGATATAATATTTCAGAAAATTTGAAAGTCCGTTTGCCGAAAAATTGAATTTTGGCGGGGTGGCGAGCAGTTTTTCCTTTCCAAACAGCAGTTGAAGAAAGGGAGTAAGCATAGTGAGTGAAAAAAGGGAAAAAACAACCGAAAGCAGGTTGAAAAGCATGTATAGGGCTATGTTTCCTTTTTGATCGCTCAGGTATTTTAGAATCGTTGAAAAGCGCTTCATGCGGCGCAAAGATAGGATTTAGCAAAACATTGGTTTCTTTCGGAGCTGTTAAATGCCCTTGCATAGGTGGTATTCTTGTCGCCATTGGCCGAAATCGTTTTACATTTGCCTTATGGAGGAAGGGAAAAGGCAAAAACAGGTTGGAGGACTGCTTTTTGAAGAGATCAGCAGCATTTTTCAGAAGCTTAGTCTTACAATGCTCGATGGGGGCATGGTGTCGTTGAGTTCGGTAAAGGTTACTCCCGATTTGCTGGAGGCCCGCATATATCTGAGTCTTTTCCAGGTGAAGGATCAGGCTGCCGCGCTGAAAAAAATACAGGAAAGAAGCTGGGAAGTGAAGAAGGAACTTGCGAACCGACTTGGAAAACAATTGCGCCGCATGCCCATACTACAATTTTACCTCGACGACACCCTCGACCAGGTATTTAAAATGGAAGAATTATTTAAAAAGATAAATGACGGCAAAACGGAAGAGTAGTTGTAATAAAAATCTTCAATGGTCAGCTAAAACAAACTCAGCACTTTGAATTTTCTTTTTGCGTGGCGCTACTTTAAAGCAAAAAAATCCACCAATGCGATCAATATCATCGCATGGGTAAGCGTAATTGCCATTGTTTTGATAACAGCAGCCTTTATTGTTTTGCTGAGTGTGTTCAATGGATTTGAAGGGCTGGTGAAATCATTATATTCCTCTTTTTATCCGGACCTGAAAATTTCTCCTGTTGAAGGGAAATCGATTATGGTTACTCCCGCCCAGCTTGCTAAAATGCACGCACTTAAAAATGTTTCCGCTTTTTCATTGATAGTAGAAGAAAAAACATTGCTACAGAATGGAGAAATTCAAACCATCGTTTATTTAAAGGGAGTTGACTCGAACTATAAAAAAGTTACCTCAGTAGCGGATAAAATGGTGCGAGGCACCTTTAACCTCGGCACGGGTAATAAAGCTTCGATGGTATTGGGTAGCGGAATTGAAAATGCGCTCGCGCTCGAATCCGACAGGAACCTTTATCCACTCACTGCCTATTTATTTAAACGCGGCGTAAATATTAATGTAGTGGACCCGTATGAAGCCTTTTCTGCCGAGAACGTTTCCACCTCAGGTTCATTTTTTATACAACAGGATATCGATAATAAATACGCGATCACAAATGTTGATTTTATGAAGAAGATGCTTAACATGAAACCGGATGAGTTCGGAAATGTTGAAGTTAAGGTAAGGAATGAAGACGAGGCGAATAGTACAAAAAAGGAATTGGAAAAGATTTTTAATAAAGGATATTTAATTGAAACGCGGTATGAACAAAATAAGAGTTTATACAGTGTGATGAGTTTGGAAAAGTGGGCAATTTATGGTTTGCTCACGCTGATGCTTATGGTAGCCGCATTCACGATGATTGGCGCGTTAACCATGCTGGTGATGGAGAAGCAAAAAGACATACAGGTATTGAAGGCGCTTGGTGCCGACAATGAACGTATAAGGAAAATTTTTTTGACCGAAGGCGTATTACTTGCGGGTATGGGTTCCATCGCAGGTTTATTGCTTGCCATATTAATTTGCTGGGCGCAGGAAAAATTCAAACTGGTGGCAATTGAAGGAGGAACATTTCTTATCGATCATTACCCGGTTCGGTTACTTCTATCGGATTTTATTTTGGTATTCGCGACTGTAATGCTAGTTGCATTTATTGCATCATGGTTCCCAGCGCGTAGCGCCGCTCTTCAGCCCGTGGAGCTGAAAAGTTGAAAATGATTAATTTATAAAAAATAACTTTCGTAAAATAAGTATATGAAGAAAATTTGGTTTGGAATGCTTGCTATGGTGATGGTTTTGATAGCAGGATGTTACACAGTGGATGAAGAGATTGCCATAAGCGAAAATGGCGCGGGAACCTATGTTACCAAGATGGACATGAGCGCACTCATCCAGATGATGCAGTCGATGGGCGCAGAAGACGAGCTGTCTAAAAATGGTTTGGACCACGCCATCGATACCACCATCTATCTAAAAAATCTTATCGATACTTCCAGCAGAGCAACATCCGAACAAAAAAGGTTATTCAAGGATGGAACGATGAAATTAAAAATGAACCTGAAGGAAAGTATTTTAAAGGCCGACGTATATTTTCCTTTTAATTCCTTTGCCGATTTGCAATCGCTGATGTCGGGTGCAAGCACCTCCGGACTTGCTGATGCATTTAAAAAAGTATTTTCGGGCCAGGATAGCACACAGCCTGCGCCGCCACAGGATCAGAGCCTCGACCAGATCAACAATGTTTTTGATGTTACCGTTACAAAAAACTCTATCATAAGAAAACTGAACGATGAAAAATATAAGGCGCTTATGGCAAAACCCGAAATTGAACAGGCCAAACAAATGATGGGCACCGGATTACAGGTGATGTACACCACTACTATTCATTTGCCCCGTGCGGTAAAAAAATCCGAAAGCCCCTTTATTGCTTTATCGGATGATAAAAAAACGGTGACGATCAAGTACGATCTGCTGAAATTATTTGAAACGCCCGAAAAATTTTCTTACTCCATCACTTATTAATACAGTCCGCAACATGGAAACAGATTTTTTGATTATCGGATCCGGTATAGCAGGCATTACTTATGCAGTGAAGATCGCAAAGGAATTTCCTGATAAAAAAGTATTGATGATCACCAAGGCGCAGGCCGATGAAACCAATACTAAATATGCGCAGGGCGGTATTGCTGGTGTGATGGATTTTGAAAATGACAGTTTCGAAAAACATATCCAGGATACACTGATTGCCGGCGATGGTTTGTGCAATCCAAAGATTGTGGAGATTGTTGTAAAAGAAGGGGTGGATAGAATTGCGGAGCTTATCAACTGGGGGGCGCGTTTTGATAAAGAAAGCGACGGGGATTATAAGTTAGGAAGAGAAGGCGGCCATAGCCAGTTCAGGATATTGCATCACAAGGATGTTACGGGAAAAGAAATGGAGCGTGCGCTGCTCGACGAAATAAATGAATTCCCCAACATAACGCTCATTAAACATTGTTTTGTTTTAGATATTATCACGCAACATCACCTGGGTTACCTGGTTACCAAAGCCACTCCTGATGTGGAATGTTATGGAGTATATGTGCTGAACAGGGAAACGAACCAGATAGAAACCATTCTTGCAAAGATCACCTTGCTTGCAACCGGTGGTAACGGGCAGGTATATCGTTCTACAACCAATCCTTTTATTGCAACGGGCGATGGGGTGGCGATGCTATACCGGGCAAAAGGTAGAATTGAAAATATGGAATTCATACAGTTCCATCCAACCGCATTGTACGAACCCGGCATTGGCGGACAATCCTTTTTAATTACTGAAGCTGTACGCGGTGACGGGGGTATACTTAGAAATAAAAACGGCGAAGCCTTTATGGCCAAGTACGACAAAAGAAAGGACCTTGCACCAAGAGATATTGTTGCACGCGCCATTGATAATGAAATGAAGATAAGCGGTACGGAACACGTTTACCTTGATGTAAGACACATACTACTCGATAAATTTGTGGAACACTTTCCAAATATTTACGAAAAATGCCTGAGTATAGGTATCGACGTTACACAGCAATTAATTCCTGTTTCACCAGCTGCGCATTATAGCTGTGGCGGAATAAAAACGGATGAGTGGGGACGGACTTCCATCAGGCATTTGTATGCCTGCGGAGAATGCTCCAGCACCGGTTTGCACGGTGCTAACCGGCTTGCCAGCAATTCATTACTCGAAGCGATGGTATTTGCGCACCGTTGTGCGGCCGACGCCGCGCTGCAGATTAATACTATCAACTTCTGCAACGACATTCCAAAATGGAACAGCTCCGGCACTTCCGAGCCTAAGGAAATGATTTTAATAACGCAGAGTTTGAAAGAATTGCAGTTGGTGATGAGCGACTACGTAGGTATTGTTAGAACCAATGTGCGACTTGCACGTGCCATCAAAAGACTTGATCTTTTGTGGGAAGAAACCGAAGAATTGTACCAGGCCACCACTTTGTCGCCGCAACTTTGCGAGCTCAGAAATATGATCAGCGTGGGCTACCTGATCGTAAAGTGCGCGCAACTGCGCAAAGAGAGCCGCGGCCTTCATTACAACACCGACTATCCCGGTAAAAGCAGCATGATAGCGAATATTGTACTCTAAAATTTCAGCATGAAAGCAATGATCCTTGCGGCCGGTTTGGGAACGCGGTTTAAACCGTGGACGGAAAAACATCCCAAGGCACTTGCTGTTGTCAATGGAAAATCTTTACTGCAAAGAAATATTCTGTACCTCCAACGGGCCGGGATATACGATGTCGTGGTGAACGTTCATCATTTTGCCGGCCAGATCATTGAAGCCATTAATATAAATAATGGTTGGGGAAGCAGCATCACTATTAGTGATGAAACAAATGAAGTACTCGAAACGGGTGGAGGATTGAAAAAAGCTTCGCCACTATTGAATGATGACTCCTTTGTGCTGATGAATGTTGATATTCTAACGGACCTAAATCTTTCCGATATGATCAATTTTCATAAACAGGCAAGTCCCCTCGCTACACTCGCCACTACTAATCGCACCACTTCGCGATATTTTGTTTTTGACAACAATGATAATCTCAGCGGATGGATAAATACAAAAACCGGCGAGGAAAAGATCATGCGGCCATCTGCAGAAAAAAACAGAAAGGCGTTCAGCGGCATTCATATCATCAATCCAAAAATCTTCGGGCTTATTAAACAGGAAGGCAAATTCTCCGTGGTTGACGTTTACCTCTCGTTGGCGGCAAATGAAGTTATCAGGAGCTTTGACCACTCTGGATCCGCCTTTATTGATGTGGGAAAACCCGAGGCCGTTGCCACTGCTGAAATGCTATTTCACTAAACACTCAAATTCAACTTTTATTACCCCGCCTGCGTTTCAGGCAAAAAAGACATTTGGTTCTACTAAATATATTAGTATATTTATGCTAATAAAATTGGTTATATGGAATCAATACACTCTTTTATGCCGGGCTACAAGCTAAACGAATACCTTTTGGTAATTGGATTGAATGAAGACCTTAGAAACAGGATCTGGTCGATTAAGAAAGACTTTCACGAAAAATTCGAAACATCCGGTTTTGTTGGCGGTAAGTCGCACATTGCGCTCGTCAGGTTTGTAACCTGGAACATGATGGAGGAGAAATTGCTTCAGCGGTTTCAGCACATTTCGATGGCCGTAGCGCCATTTAAAATTGAGCTGAAAGATTTTGGTAGTTATCCGTCACATAGTATTCATATAAATGTGGCCACAAAACTGGCGGTGCAGGACCTGGTGAAGGAACTAAAAACTACCCAGCGCATGATGAAGGCCCATCCCGATCACGACCCTCATTTCATTGCCGATCCGCATGTTCCCATTGCCCGCAAACTACTTCCCTGGCAATATGAAAAGGGCTGGCTGGAATATTCCAACACCCACTTTCATGCGAAGGTGGTAGCAGACGGTATGCTGCTGATGAAAAGGCCACTTGGCGAAATGCCCTACCAAGTAGTAAAACGATTTGAGTTTATGAACCTGCCCGTTTCCACCAAGCAGGGGTTATTATTTGCATAAAAAGATTTTTCAATTAGATTTTTAATTGCTGTCATGACTGAAGAAAATGAACAGGAAGATCCCGATTATCAGAAGGGGCCTGAATACCTGAAGGGGCGCGGTGCCCAGATCAATACGCGAAACAAATTTCTGAAAACAGAAAGGGTAAAAGAAAATGTGGAGTCCATAGATGACTGGAGCGAATCGAATGAGGCCACGCAATACCTCATTGAAACCGCAAAAGGAATAGTGAATAAAGTAGAGAGCCCCGATGTAGGGATGATGTACAGCATGAATCCCTACCAGGGTTGTGAACATGGGTGCATTTATTGTTATGCAAGAAATTCCTTTGAATATTTTGGCTATAGCGCCGGTTTGGATTTCGAAAGAAAAATCATTGTTAAAAAAAATGCGCCTGAATTATTGCGAAAATTTTTAATGAATCCCAAGTGGGAATGCACTCCGATTGGGTTGAGCGGCAACACGGATTGTTACCAGCCCGCGGAACAAAAGTTCAGGATCACCAGGCAATTGTTGGAAGTGTGCCTTGAGTTCAACCAACCCGTGGGTATGATCACCAAAAATGCGGGGATGCTTCATGACATGGACATTTTAAAAAAAATGGCCGACAGGAACCTTGTTTCTATTTTGGTGTCCATCACTTCTTTTAATGAAGACCTTCGTCGCGTGATGGAACCACGCACCACCACAGGCAAACAAAGATTAAGGCTGATAAAGGAGCTCAGTGAACAGGGAGTGAGGATGGGCGTGATGCTTGGGCCGATGATACCAGGATTGAATGAACACGAAATGCACGACATCATCCGGGCTGCAAGTGAGGCTGGCGCAAGGTTTTCGGCTTATACCTTCATTCGCCTGAATGGTTCTATCAAACTTATTTTTCACGACTGGCTGTATAAAAATTTTGCTGATCGCGCGGATAAAGTGTGGCATTTAATTGAAGGCAGTCACGGTGGAAAAGTGAACGATAGCAGGTTCGGAACAAGAATGCGGGGTGAAGGAAATATTGCTGAAATAGTGGGTCAGCAATACCGCAAGTACACTACCAAATATGGGTTGAATCACGAGCGCCTCGAGCTTGATTGTACGAGGTTCAGGAGGCCCGGGGAGCAGGGGAGATTATTCTGATCTATAAATTGTCAAATACATAAAACAGTGGTGACTCTTCCAATACGATTCGTTCGCCTGAATTTCCACTGGCTTTCCATTTTACGAGACGGATAAATCCGTTATCGATCTCAATTCCGGTGAGGTCGCCATCTCCGTAACAGCAGCAACCCGAATTAAAGTAGGTGGGTTTTGCCATTGTTTTCACGATCTTTTTTCCTTCGTATTCGAGTTTTCTTTTTTCAAGTTCTTTTAGCAGGGATTCGGTTAATGGGGTGTTTTGTTCCTGTTTTGCCTTTTCAATTTGTTTTGCGAGGCGGTCAATATGATCCAGCGACGCGAAGACGGGTTTGTGTGTGTGGCCAGAAATGAATAGGAGATCTTTTTCCGTGGCGCTCCATTCATACATCAGGATATTGTGTTTGTCTACAAGCTCGAAGGAGTCGGAAATAGTATCGATAGAAATTTCGAGAAAACGCTGGATAGGCGTCCATATCGCTGCTACGAACCACATGCTGAAGGCGTTGCCATCGCTGCGTTGGTCGCCCTGGTGACCGTGTGCGAGAAAGATGGAGTATTTTTTTTCATTATAGGTGGTAGTGAGGAGCAGGCCCTCGTAAACGCTGAGTTTTTTTCCGAAGATCGGTTTAAGAAAAAGGTTTTGCTGGATGGTGTATTTCCATTCCAGATCGTGGTTGCCATAGATTCTGTAATAGCGGTCCGAGGTGAGAAATTGTGCTTCTTCAAGCAGCGTTAGCCGGTTTTTATCAACCACAACGGGGGGTGTACTTTCCCAGAGTTCTTCACAATCG